>JAIRTI010000282.1 GCA_031255035.1 Desulfovibrio sp. | reverse complement strand
CCGGAATGCCCTGCGGGAAAAATTGCCTGTTGAAACTGTCGTGAAGCTTACCGGCCTTTCCCTGGATGAAGTGAAGCGCCTTGCCGCTGACTTTCCTCAGTAAAACAAGTTGTCCGCGACGAAGCGCCCTGTCCGTTCCATCATTGAGGGGAAAACCGGGCGGGGCCGCTTTTCAGTATTCAACGTCAAATTCATTCAGAATACAGGGCAAATTCATAGCCTGACGACAGACGGACAAGCCAATACGGCCTACCAGCAATTCTCATTATGAACTTTTTTGCGGCCCCCCATTCGCCAACTGTGAAAGGCAATGCCTCCGGCGGCCGGGGCGCTGCCCCGGACTCCGCCGGGGGAAATGATTTCCCCCGGACCCCCTCAGTTTGGGTTCTGACTGCGCGTATCAACAGGGCAACACTCCCGTCACCCATTCGCCGGGTCCAGGGCCGGCCAGACCCTGGCGGGTGTGGGCAGAGCCCACATGCGATCAAATTGGCTTCGACAAAATTAGAATTGCTGATGAGTCTTTTTGCGGACTTGCCGGATAGATTCTCCTGGACGGCTTCATCAAAATGAGAATTGCCGCAATACCTTGCCCTTTTACCGGCCGCCCACAACAGCCCTTCCCTTTTCGGGCCGGGGTACGCCCTTGCGCCTTGCCGCGCGGGATTCGAGAGTGCGCAATCGCAAAAACGCTTTGTGGGACAAGGGATTGAACAAGGATTTCAACCCGTGGCGAACGCTGTGCAGCGGGCTTGCCTTATCCGGGGCCAAAGGGCCTGCCTGAGCGCGCAAGGACTGAAAAATCGCCGTCACGGCCTCGGCGTCTCCCCTGATAAAGGCTTCGGCGAGCGGAAGAAAATCCGGCCTCGGCCGCAGATCCGGGCTCAGGGCCTTTTCCTGAAACCAGGCCGGGTCCAGACCCTTGAAAAGCTCAAGGCCCAGTTCGACAATGCGCTTTTCCCAGTGCGCGTCCCCGCCGGACAGCAGCGGCGCCGTTTTCTTGATGTCCCGCCAATAATTTTCATTCAGGTATTTGACAAAAGGCTTGAAGCGGGGCGGCCCCTCCGGCGGCTCAAGCAAAATGCGCCGCACCTCTTTGAAATGGGCGAACCCGTGCTCCACCCGCGTCTCCAGGGAGGCGTGGGCGCTTTTGTGTTCCTGCCGGAAATAGTAGACGTACGGCGATACCTGGGAAAAAGTTCCGGCGCGCGACAAGGCCTGGTACATGAAGCAGACGTCCTGCCCCAGCTTGTAGGGCGGATGCGTGAAGCCGCCCGCTCTGACAAAGGGAAGCGAAAATATCCAGCGCCAGAGCACCTTGCTTTTCCAATAACGCGGGGCCGTGTCGAAACGCATGCCTGCCGCCGCCGGATGATAAAAGTAGCGTCTGGCGTTAAAAGTCCGGCTGGAAAAGGCGACCGCGTTGCCGCAGACCATGTCCTCGCCGCGTCCGGCGCCGGAGAGCCAGGCCTCGGCGGCGCGGCCGTCAAGAAAGTCGTCGGCGTCCAGCCAGGTAATATAGTCGCCCTGCGCGGCCCGCTGCCCGGCGGACCGCGCCGCGCCGGCGCCGGCGTTCGCCTGGCGCACCAGCCTGACGCGGGAATCCAGCAAGGCGTAGGCCGTAGCGATGTCCGCGCCGTTATCCAGCGAGCCGTCGTCCACGACCACGACATCGATATCCGCATGCGTCTGCGCAAGACAGGATTCCAGAGCCGGCCCGAGCCAGGGCGCCATGTTGTAGATGGGCATGACAATGGAAAGAACCGGAGAGCCAGGGGCCATGACCAACCTCGCGGGGTGAAAGGAAAAGGCTCAACAAACTTCGCGCACGGTAAAAGATGAAAAAGCTTTTGACAAGGCCCCGGATTTTTTATAAACACATCTTTCTTTTCGCGGGCAGTTAGCTCAGTTGGTAGAGCACCGCCTTCACACGGCGGGGGTCACAGGTTCAAGTCCTGTACTGCCCACCAGATTTACCGATGCAGGTTTTGAGCGTGTGCAAAATTATGTGCAAAACCTCATTTTACGGCTCTGAAGGCTACCACTTTCGGAGCCGTTGCCTTTTCCTCAAAACGGTCAAACGTCTCGCTTAGACGATCAGTCGTGACCCCAAGTGAACGCACGTACCGGGCGGTCGTTGTCAGGTTCGCATGACGTAGGATACCTTGGATTTCTTGCACAGGAAGCTCCTGCGCCAGCAATGTCGCCGATAGCCCCCGGATTCCATGATATCCGAACTTTTTCACCTTGGCCCTGGCACAAAGCCTTTCAACAAAGTGTTTCCGATCAACATACGGCTCCCCGGTTGTCTTCGATGTAAACACGTACTCTGACCTTGAACCGCCGCGTATCCTGTGTTCCGCCAATGCGTCATGCAATGCTCTGGTCATACTGAGCCAGACGCGCTTTCTGCTCCCGTCTCTGGTTTTGCAGGTGCTGAGACGTATCTTCTTTTGCCCAAAGTCCACATCCTCCCATTTGAGGTGCAGTACTTCCGACCGGCGGCCTGCAGTGTGCAAAAGCGCAAGCAGCATTGCCCGATCCTCTCTGTCGGCTTTGCCGTAAACCTTCCAGAAGTCTTCTATCGGCGGCACATAATGGTTCTCTGATTTTTCCGGGAACCGCTCAATCTGCTGAAAAGGATTGAGCAAAGGAAAGCCGTGATACTTCTTGCCAAATTCCCAATAAGCGGAGAGGTGTTTGCGGTCTTTGTTCGCCGCAGCATTGCTGACATTCTTCGCCGTCTTTGAGAGGGCGGTCAAAGCCGTTTTCATAGTCAACGCTTCCGGCCCACACATGGCCTGGGAGACTAAAAAAAGACGTTTGAGGGCTAACTTCTTTGCATCAAACGTCTTTTTATTGTGCCTTGATTTTGAGTAATCAAGGTAGAGCGTGGCTATGTCATGCAAGCAAGCCGTATGGATCTGCGCTTCCTGAGTTTCCCAAGATTCTTCGTTTTGTTCCACCTCCCATTTTTTGGCCTCGGCTTTCGTGCCGAAAACTTTTGTCCGGCGCTTCCCTGATATCATTCTGTGCGCGCGCCAGCGTCCGTCCTTCATTTGGTAAGGCATAACGCCCCTCCTTAATCGCTTCGATAACCTTAACGGGTATGGAGAGAGCGCAACCCAAACGGGGCTGGAATGCCCCTAGCGCGGATGCGTGACGATATACCCATGACCGGCTTTTACTCAAGGCTTTTGCGGCCTGCCCGACAGTATAAAAATCGCTATGCGTGACTTGCGTTCCCACGATCACACCCCCGGAAATTCGCCCTCTGCCCCGTATATTTCATTACGAAGCTGTTCAACGGCACGGGTTGCGGCGTCGCATGATTCGATGAGTTCGGACATTGCGGCCCTGCTTGACTTGGCGTAAAAGCTGCCATTGGCTCGTTGTTTGTGGGATACCGCTTCCCATGCTT
>JAIRTI010000098.1 GCA_031255035.1 Desulfovibrio sp. | reverse complement strand
ACTCCGGGATTTCGTTCAGCCTTGCGAAGTTCGGAAAGCACAACCGTATCAAGGAGGTACATTAGAAATCCACCTCACGTAGTCCTAATTCGCAACGGGACATGATCAATTCCTCGTTTTCATCCTGGGGCATGGCAAGCAGCAGATCCTTAAACGAGACCGCTCCGGTGGCACTCTGTTTGAGCAGGTGATTGTAGGAATCCGCAGACAGGATCACGACTGCGGGCGTTCCTCGTTTCGTAACGAGTTGAGGGGCGCCGGTACAGGCCGCATTGACTACTTCGCTAAATTTATTCTTGGCATCCTGGAGCGTCCATTGACTTTGCATAACCATCTCCTAGCTAGCTTTATAAAAAATCTAGCCCATTAAAAGAGATTTGGCAAGCTATTCCATTTCCCATTGTCGATGACAAGTTAAGTTTGTTGAGCGGCATGTAAAAGTGACCCAGTTGAGGGTGTGATGTGCATGTAAAACCGCCCCGCAAAGAGCGGGGCGGAGGGTGGTTATTGTCTGCGCAGCACCTTGCCCGCCAGCACGCTTGTTTGCGGTTTGCCGTCTTTCACGGCGGCCTTGCCGTTCACGAATACGTGGCTGATCCCGTCCGGGTACTGGCGGGGTTCCTGGTAGGTGCCCTTGTCGATGATGGTTTGCAGGTCGAAAACGACCACGTCGGCGGCAAAGCCTTCGCGCAGGATGCCGCGGTCCTTCAGGCCGAACACCGATGCCGGGCGGCTGGTCATCTTGCGCACGGCCTCGTGCACCGGGATGACCTTTTCCTCGCGCACGTACTTGCCGAGCACGCGGGGGAACGCGCCGTAAACGCGGGGGTGAGGCGTGCCGCCAAGCAGGCCGTCGGTGCAGACGTTCTGCTCGGGCCGGGCGATGAGCGCCTTCACGTGTTCCTCAAGCCCGTAGAAATCCACCATGCCCACGGCGTTGGATTCCTGGCGCAGGAGGTCGAAAGTCGCTTCCAGCGGTTCCTTGCCGCGCATTTCGCCGAGTTCCACGAGGTTTTTGCCGATGGCGTCGCGGTTTTTGTCCGTCTTGACGTCGGTCACGAAGATGCCGTCCAGCCCGGCAAAGGCCACGAAGTTGTCCCAGCCCTGAATGCCGTTCCAGATATCCTTCGTCATCCGCTTGCGGTCTTCGGCGTTGGCGAGGCGCGCGAGAAGCTTGTCCGTGCCGCCGTCATGCACCCAGGGCGGCAGGATGACGCCCAGCATGGTGCTGCCCGCCACGTATGGGTACTGGTCGAAGGAAACCCTGATGCCCTCGGCCTGCGCCTTGTCGAGGAGATCCAGCACCTTGTCGAACAGGTGCGCGTTATTCTTGCCGCACAGCTTGAAGTGCGAGAAATGCACCCACACCCCGGAATCGCGGCCGATGCGGATCACTTCCTCCATCGACTCAAGGATGGTGTCCGCCTCGCTCCGCTGGTGGATGACGAAAGGCACGTCGGCTTTCGCCGCGATCGCGCAGAGTTCCGTGACTTCGCGGGTGTCCGCGTAGGCGCAGGGCATGTAGATGAGGCCCGTGGAAAACCCGAACCCGCCGGATGCGATTTCCCGGTCCAGCACGGCGCGCATTTTTTTCAGTTCCACGTCCGTGGCGTGGCCGCTTTCGAGGCCGCGCGCTTCCATGCGCACGTTCCCGTGCGGCACGAGGTAGCAGAGGTTGGTGCCTGAGCCGTTCTTTTCCAGCATCGCAAGGTAGTTGGCCGTGGTCTCGAACCCCCAGTCAAAGTCGTCCTTGTCGCCGTCGAGGCCCGCGAGGTTCTTGCGCCAGGGGCTGATGTACTCTTTCGGCAGCGGCGACATGGAGATGCCGTCCTGGCCCAGGAATTCCGTGGTCACCCCCTGCATGAGTTTCGGGGTCAGGTGCGGTTCCTTGAAGACTTCGAGGTCGGAATGGCTGTGGGTGTCGATGAAACCGGGCGCGATAACATGGCCCTTCGCGTCAATCACCTCGTCAAACCCGCTTTCCCCGATGGCGCCGATACCGATGATTTTCCCGTTTTCGAGGGCCAGGGCCCCCGGTTGCCCGGGGGCGCCTGTGCCGTCGATGACGATGCCGTTTTTGATCAGTGTTTTCATGGCTAGTTCCTTTCTTCCGACTGGCGGGCTTCTTCGGCTTGGGCCGCGCTGACGCCGCGAAGCTCGGAAAGGCGGTTGGCTTCCACATGCGCTTCGGTGATGGCCGGGGGCGCGGCGGGCACGCCCATGCCGCGCTCAATCTTGGATACCGCGAAGAAGGCGATGGTGCTGACGGCGGCGCCGAAAACGAGCGACATGATGCCGTAGGGTTCCTTCATATACTGCCACCAGCCCGCCGCGAGGGAACCGAACACGATGGCCGCGAGGCCGCCGTTCTTCGTGGCGTTCCTGTGGATGAACCCGAAGAGGAAGGCCGCGAAGGGACCGGCGGAGCGCATGGTGAAGCCGAACACCAGCAGCGGGATGATGCCGATGCTTTCATCCAGCGCGATCCACAAACTGGCGATGCCCATCAGCACGATGATGCCCTTGGAGACCAGCATGATCTGGCGGTCGGTCGCGTTGGGGTTGATGTACTTCTGGTAAATGTCTTTCGTGAACAGCGTGCAGGAGCCGATCAGGTTGCCGGAAGCGCTCGACATGGTGGCGGCGACAACCGACGCCATGACAAGGCCCGCGATGAGCATGGGCGCGAACTTCATGGCCGCCATGGGCATGGCCTGGTTGGGGTTGATGCCGTCAAAGTGGGCGAGGGCGCACAGGCCGATGATGGCCGGGATGAAGCCGTAACAGGCCATCAGCACCGAGCAGAGGAAGGAGCCGAGGCGCGCGGTCTTGATGTCGCGGGCGGCGAAATAGCGCTGCACCGCTTCCTGCCCCGTGGAGAAGGTCATGAAGTACATGAGGATGAGGCCGATAATCGTTTTCCAGCCGACCAGCGTCAGGCCGAGCTTCTGGGGGGCCCTGGCGGCGATATTCGCGCTGACCGTTTCCCATCCGCCCGCGCCGCTCAGGATGATCGGCATCGCGACGGCCATGCCGATCGTGATGAAGAGAATATGCACGATATCCGTGAAGGCCACGGAAACGAGACCGCCCATCATGGTGTAGGCGGTGACCACGATGGCGACCATGACGGTTACCGTGACGAAGTCCGCGCCGGAAACGGTCTGGATGATGGAACTCGTCGCCTTCACCTGCGCCGCCGTCGCAACGAACAGGGTCGCGAGGGACAGCAAGGTGGTGATGACGTGCGAAGGGGTGCCGTACCGGCGGGCCAGGATTTCAGGAACCGTGGTGGCCATGGAGCGGCGCAGGAACGGGGCCACGAAGGAAACGAGAAAAATGCCGATGCCCGCGCAGACCACGTACCACCCGGCGGAGAGGCCCCAGTCGCCGTAAGCGCGGGCCGCGACGCCGATGGTGCTGCCGCCGCCTATTTCAGCGGCCGCCAGCGTTCCGGCCATCATCAGGGGGCCTAGGGAGCGCCCGGCCAGGTGGAAATCTTCCGAGCTTTTGACCTTGCGGAAGGAAACATACAGTGCGATGGCGATCATGACCGCCATGTACGCGATGATGATGTAAAACGTTGCGTGCATGGTCTCTCCTTTCAGCCCTTGAGCAGGGCTTTGCTAATGGCCGCGTACCCTCCCGTGGCCGCGAGCAGTTGGTTGATCTCGATGTATTCGTCAATGGTGTGGGCCAGGTTTTCCGGGGAAGGGCCGAACCCGAGGGTCTTGATGCCGCGTTCCCCGGCGTAGTGGCTCGCGTTGGTGCAGAAGGAATAATGGGTGATGGTCGGGTCGAGGCCCATTGCCTTGAGGCTCGCGTGGGCTTTCCGGACGAATTCTTCTTTTTCCTCGAACAGCCAGCCGGGGAAGAAACGCTCGCCTTCGATGGTGTTGCCCGTGTGGCAGTTTTCCTTGCCCGTGGCGAACGAGACCCTGGCTTTGAACGTCGGGTCCGCGGCTTCCAGTTTTTTCACCGCTTCCGCAAACGGCGCGAGAACGGTCTCCGGCGTTTCCCCGACCAGCAGGCGGCGGTCGTAGGTGGCCCGGCAGTGGCTCGGCACAACGGACGCGCCGGGGTAAGGGGTGGAGTTGATGTCCGTCAGCACCGCCACGCCCTTGCCCAGAACAGGCTGGGTCGGCGGGGTGATTTTTTCGATTTCCGCTACCAGCCGCAGCATGGAGTGGACCGCGTTCACGCCTTTTTCGGGGTTGGCGGAGTGCGCGGGCACGCCGAAGGTTTCCACCACGATTTCCGCGCGGCCGCGCTGGCCGATTTTCAGGTTCAATTCCGATGCTTCGCCGATGATGACGATATCCGGGTTGACGCGGGCGCTGATTTCCCGCGCGGCGATGCCTTCAAAGCACTCCTCGTGCACGACGCCGGCCACGTATATTTCACCCGCGAAATCGCGGCCGGTTTTTTTGGCGAAGTTCGCGGCGGCGGCGGCCATCGCGGCGACAGCGCCCTTCATGTCGGACGTGCCGCGCCCGTAAATCTTGCCGTCAACGATTTCCGCGCCGAAAGGATCGTGCTGCCAGACCGTGGGGTCGGGCACGGGCACGGTATCGATATGGCCGTCGTAAAGGATTTTCGGGCCGGGCCGGTTGCCCTTGATGCAGCCGACGATGCTGCCGTATTTGTCGACGAAAATGTCGTCAAACCCGTTTTTTTGCATGTACGCACGGAGAACGTCCACAACCTTGTCTTCCCGGCCGGAGTAGCTCGGGGCCATGACAAGCTCGCGGCAGAGGGCTGTCACGTCGGTTTTCTGTTCCTGGGTCAGCATGCCTTTTACCTGCCTTGATCGGAGTTTTTGCCGTACCAGACGATCTCGCGGTACAGTTCGGGGGATGTATCGCCTTCGGTGCTGATGCACAGCACCTTTGATTCCGTGTTCAGGCCGAGGGAGGCGGCCATCGCCCGCCCCTGTTCCGTGGTCGCCATGCATTCGAGAATGCCCGTGGTCACCGCGCCGGATTCGCCTGAGACGACCGGGGTGTCGCCGGGACGGGGGGAGGCGAGAATACGCATGCCGTTGGCCGCGATATAATCGGGGCAGGAGATGCCAGCCGCCGCGTAGTCGCGCAGAACGCCCCAACTGATGGTGCTGGGCTCGCCGCAGGCAAGACCGGCCATGATGGTCCGCATGTCGCCGGTGACGGCGCGGGGCTGGCCGTCCGGGGCCATGAGCGAGCGGTAGATGCAGTTGGCGCTGTGCGGCTCGACGATGGCGGTGACCGGCATATCGTTACCGAGCGCGGCGGCCATGTAGCCGAGCGCCGCGCCGGCGAATGAGCCGACGCCCGCTTGCAGAAGAAGGTGGGTCGGCCTGTCTACGCCCATGCCGCGCATCTGTTCCAGCGCTTCCACGGCGAGGGTCATATAGCCCTGCATGATCCAGCGGGGGATGTCCTCGTACCCTTCCCATGCCGTATCCTGCACCATCACGCCGCCGTTTTCGGTGGCGTACTTGTCCGCGATGCGCACGGAATCGTCGTAGTTGTACTCGGTGATATGGCACGCCGCCCCGGTCGCGCGGATGTTGGCCGCCCTGATTTCGGCGGAGCCCTTGGGCATGAACACGACGGCCTTCATGCCGAGCTGCCGGGCGGTCCATGCGACGCCGCGCCCGTGGTTGCCGTCGGTCGCGGTCACGAAAGTGATGTCGCCAAGTTTCTCCTGCACCGGGCCCGAGGCAAGCTCGTCGCGGGAAAGGCTGTCGATGGGGCGGCCAAGCCGCTCGGCAAGGATACGGCCGATGGCGTACGAGCCGCCAAGAACCTTGAACGCGTTGAGCCCGAAGCGCTTCGACTCGTCCTTGACCATGACTTTGCCGAATCCGAGGCAGGCGGCAAGCCCGGGAAGATCGACCAACGGCGTGGGCGCGTATTCGCGGAAACTTTTGTGGAAGGCCAGAACGCGGGCGGCTTCCTTCGCGCTGAAATCGGCCAGCCCCGCTTTCTGGCCGGGGAGTTTTCGCTTGGGATTGCTATAGAAATTGATGGTGTTCACAACTTCCTCCGGTAGCGGTTGCTTTCTGGCGCTATAAAAGCAAGGATCAGGCCAAGAATAAAAACTTGTAAAATCAGCATAATAAAGAAGATGTAGCCCTTCTCAAAACGATAATTATCGTTTTGAGAAGGGCTAGCGCAGCGAAATTCTCGTTTTGAGAAATTACTTCTGGAGTTTCCTGTACAGGGTGGCCACGCCTATGCCCAGCGCTTCGGCGGCCTGTTTTTTGCCTTCGGTGGTGTCGCCATACAGGGCCACGGCGTTTTCAATGGCTTCCATTTCAAGGTCCGCGAGCGGCCGAACGGGCGAGGGTGCCGGGAGGGGCGCGGGGGTAAAGGCGCCGGGCCCGGCGCCGGGCGCATGCCCGGTGGCGCTCGCAACATACGCGTCGTGGATTTTTGCGGGCAGGAGCGCCGGGGTAAGCTGGCCGCCGTCGTGCATGTTGACGAGGTATTCGATGCAGTTTTCGAATTCACGGACGTTGCCCGGCCAGGGGTAGGCCCGCAACATGGCTAGCATGGCCGGGGTCAGGCGGATCGGGGGCTTGCCGAACCTGACGCAATAGTGGTCGAGAAAAAATTCCGCGAGGCAGGGCAGGTCTTCCTTTCGCTGGCGCAAGGGCGGCAGATCCAGCGGGATGACGTTCAGGCGGTAATAGAGGTCGTCGCGGAACATCTTCTGTTCGATAAGCGTCGGCAAATTGTCGTTGGTCGCGGCGATGACGCGCACGTCAACGCTGATCTCCCGGTTGGACCCAAGGCGGGTGAAGTTCCTCTCCTGCAAGGCGCGCAAAAGCTTTACCTGCAAGTACAGCGACATGGAGCTTATTTCATCGAGAAAAAGAACGCCGCCGTCCGCCAGCTCGAACTTGCCCATCCTGCCGGAGTGCTTGGCGCCCGTAAACGCGCCGGAAACGTAGCCGAAAAGCTCGCTTTCCAGGAGCGAGTCGGGGATGGCCCCGCAGTTGATGGCGATGAAGGGTTTTCCCTTGCGCTCGCTTTCCGCATGGATGGCGCGGGCGAACATTTCCTTGCCCGTGCCGCTCTCCCCGGTAATGAGCACAGTGGACGAGGTATGGGCGATCTGCCGCACGCGCTTCTTCAGCTTTTCCATGACCCGGCTCGCGCCGATGATGTCCGTTAGCCCGCCCGTCCTTTCGGCCGCGCCCCCGAAGAGGGAGAACATCTCCGTCATGCGCGGCACCGGGTCGGTCAAAAGCACCCGGGCAAAGTCGTCGTCTTCCGACTCCAGCGGGATAAGCCTGCCGAAGGGGTGGTACTCGGCATCCCCGACGCGCAACTCGTATTCCTTCATGTCCGCCACGGTGTTGCCTGTGTTGCGGATGCTCACGGGCCGCCCGAGACAGTTTTCCTCCAGCCCGAACTCCTGCCGGGCCACCTCGTTCACGTAGGAGATGCGCCCGTTTTTACTGAGCATCAGGATGCCGTGGGCGTTCCTGTCGGTGATCTGCAAAAGCAGGTCCACCATCTGCTTGACTTTCCGCGACCTCTGGGCGTTGGACGCGGCGGTGCTGATAACCCCGGCGATCTGCTGCACGAATTCCACGAACACGTCTTTGCGGTCCAGCACGCGTTCCCTGTCCTCCACGGTGAAGCAGATGAGGCCGATGACGCCGAGAGTCTTGTTGCCCAAGGTTATGGGCGTGCAGAGCGTGAGCAGCTCGCGGCAGTCGTCGCGGTTGGGGCAGGTTTGGCAAAGCCCGTGCTCGCGCGGGTTGTCGATGTAGACCGTCGTGCCGGTGCGCAGGGCGTGGCTGTAAATCTTCCCGGCCTGGCTGATGTTGCTGCCCACGGTTTCGGCATAGATGCCCGTGCCCGATATGCGGTCGAGTTTCGCATCCACGATTTCGATATCCACGCCGGTCACCGTGGAAATGATGCGGCAAAAGCGGGTGATTTCCGGCAGGATGTTGTTCAGCATATGGCGTTCGGGCTCCAGGTGCGACGATAGCCATATGGTTACACGGCGGCGGGCGCTTGTCAAAAGCCCCGCGCGACAAAGCCCCGCGCGACAAGGTGGAAGGCTTCAGGGCTACCGCATCTGATTTCCTTTATTACTGCGGCTTTGCAGACACGACGCGCCTCAAAAAAGTTGGCGAATCGGGACGCTCTGAAAAACAAAAATACTGCGGCGCAACGAAAGTAAGATGCGCTCGCCCTGGGGAAGGCTTTCGCTCTATTGCCAAAAAATCGCCGGGAGCATATAGTTGGCGCTCCGTACTATGCTGGAAGGCGCCGACTGCCGCCGTGCGCCGCGCCCGTGAGGTCGCGGAACGCTGGGCAAGGGGAGTGGAGGCGGTTTTCCCATGACCTGAAGGAGATGCCATGCGTCTTGTTACCCGTTCGGATTTTGACGGCCTCGCCTGCGCTGTTCTGTTGAAGGCGGCCGGCCTTATTGACGAATACAAGTTCGCCCATCCCAAGGATTTGCAGGACGGGCTGATCGAGGTTTCCGAAAACGACATCCTCGCCAATGTTCCCTACGTCAAAGGCTGCGGCATGTGGTTTGACCACCACAGCAGTGAAAACGAGCGTATCGGCAATATCGCCTTCAAGGGCAGTTCCAAGATTTCTCCCAGCGCGGCCCGGGTCATCTGGGAATACTTCGGGGGGCGCGCCAAGTTTTCCCCCAATCTGGACCCGATGATGGAGGGCGTTGACAAGATGGACAGCGGCCGCCTGAGCATGGAGGAAATCACCAGGCCCACCGGCTGGTTTCTGCTCGGCTTCATCATGGACCCGCGCACCGGGCTCGGCCGCTACCGTGACTACCGCATCAGCAATTACCAGCTCATGATGGACATGATTGATTACTGCGGGCGTCTCAGCGCCGATGAAATCCTGGCCCTGCCCGACGTGAAAGAGCGCACCGACCGCTATTTCGCCCAGCAGAAGGAATTCACCGACATGCTCAAGCGCTGCTCCAGCGTACACGGCACGGTCGTGCTTGCGGACTTGCGCGGCGAAGAAGAGATATACTCCGGCAACCGCTTCAGCCTCTATGCCATGTATCCCGAATGCAACGCGAGCATCATGGTCATCTGGGGGCTCAAGAAGCAGAATGTCGTGATCACTGTGGGCCATTCCATTCTGAACCGCACCTGCACGGTTGACGTGGGCAGCCTTATGCTGTCTCACGGCGGCGGCGGCCACCTCAGAGTCGGCACCTGCCAGGCGCCTACGGAAAAGGCCGAAGAGGTCATTGACGAGGTTATCAAGGCGTTCTCATAGTTTTATGGAAATGATGGAAATGATTTGGAGCATTTCACATGTGAAATGCCCGGCAAGGATTTGTCCGCAAATCCTTGCCGCGAAACAGGAGCAGGCGGGCTTTGCCCGCCGTAAGCGAACTGTTTCAAGCGTTAATTGCTATAAGGAAGCGTTATTTTTGTTTTGACCAGGCGCAAGGCTTTTTTGAAGGAGGGCTGGATTCTTCTGTCCTGCCCCCCCTTCAAAAAAGCCGGGGCAACGACGCCAAAACGAATAAAGCGGCGCTTCATCGAAATTTCCTTTATGGTTTGAAACCTCTCCCTTCAGGGAGATGCCAGCTTGACGCCCGGCAACGCCGGGAATACCTTTCAGGTAACCCCTTCCTTCAGGGAGGGGGCAATC
>JAIRTI010000184.1 GCA_031255035.1 Desulfovibrio sp. | reverse complement strand
GCAAGGTCCTGGCGGGTGTGGGCAGAGCCCACATGCGAACAGAATTGGCTTCGACAACAGAACCGGGGTGTGGGCAGAGCCCACATGCGATCAAATTGGCTTCGACAAAATTAGAATTGCTGGGCCGGCCGGGTACGGGCCGGGCGCGAGGTCTCTATGGACAAGGACTTGAGGAACAGCCTTGAACCGCCGGCCCTGGCGGATCTGTTCCTGCGCCATCCGCCCGAAGGCTTCACGGCCGGGGTCACGCCCGAGGGCCTGCCCTTTTTCCATACCGGCTTTGATCTGCTGACGACCTTTGACCGTGAAGCGCTGAAGCGCCTGCAAAGGCTGCCTTTGTTCCGTCTCTGGTCAAAAGCCCTGCGCGTCCAGGCCTGCTTTGCCGGGACCACGGTTTCCGAGTACGCCCCGCTGCCTCGCGGCCTTGAGGCCGAGGCGCTTTTGTCGGCCGCTTTGCGGGAAGGGGAAGGCGCCGCGTTGACCATCATCAAGGATCTGCCCGCCTCTTCGCCGCTGCTGAGCCCCGAGGACAACGCCTTCAGCGCGGCCTTGTCCGAACGGGCCCTGGCCGGAAGCTTCATGGAAGTGGACGGCCAGGCCCTGGCCTATGTCCCGGTGGACTTCACGAATGTCGAACAGTGCCTTGACCGGCTTTCGGCCGCTCGCCGCAAGGATTTGCGCCGCAAGTGGAAAACGCGGGAAAAGGTCGCTCTGAAGGTTCTGCCTTTGGGGGACGACCTTTTTTCAAGCCGCGCCTTTCTGGACGAACTCTACGGGATGTATCTGGAAGTGTTCGCCCAGAGCCATATGCATTTTGATCTGCTTGACCGGGAGTTCTTCGCGGCGCTGCTGCAAAGCGGCATGCCGGGCGCCGTGCTGTGCTATTACGCCGAATCCACCCTGGCGGGCTATAACATCTGCCTCATCCACGACGGGCGGCTTATCGATAAGTATATCGGCTTCCGCTATCCTCTGGCCCGAGAATTGAACCTGTATTTCATCAGTTGGCTTGTGAATCTGGAATTCGCCCTTGAGCGCGGCCTGCACACCTACGTTGCCGGCTGGACCGACCCGGAGGTCAAGGCCGCCCTGGGGGCGCGCTTCACCTTTACCCGGCACCTGGTCTATGTGCGCAACCCGTTGCTGCGCGGCCTGCTGCGCCCCTTCCGGCGCTTTTTCGAAGGGGACAGGCGCAGTCTGGAGGCCGGCGCATGAGCGGTTCCTGTCCCCCGGACTTCGTCCCTCTTATCCTTGACTTTGACGCGTCGGTCCTGCCGCTGGGGCGCGGTGAAACGCGGTTCGATCTCGGCGGCTGGCAGGAGGCCGTCCGTTTCGGGTGCGGGCACAGGACCTTCGCCAGGCTGGAGGACCATATCGGCTCCATGCTTCCGCGCGAGCGCGGCTGCGTCTTTCTCGGCAGCGGGGATTTCCATCACCTGACGCTTCTGCTGCTGCGACGCCTGGCTAAAGAACGGGCTTTGCCGGCCGCGTCCATGGACCTTGTGGTGTGCGACAACCATCCGGACAACATGCGCTATTTTTTCGGGCTGCATTGCGGGTCCTGGGTGCGCCACGCCGCCGCCCTTGATTGTGTGCGCGCGGTGCACATCATCGGCATCCACTCCCCTGACATAACTCTGCCCCACGCCTGGGAAAATTACCTCAGCCCCTTTGTCCGCAACAAGCTTCACTATTGGAGCGTCGGCGTCAGCGCCGCCTGGCTGGGGATACTCGGGCGGGCGGCGCTGGCCCGGCGCTTCGACTCGGCGGACGCCCTGGTGAGCGCCTTCGCCTCCGCGCCGGGCGAGTCGGTGTACCTCTCCATCGACAAGGATGTCCTCAGTCCGCGCGCGGCCCCGTCCACCTGGGATCAGGGCGTCTTCGAGCCCGAGCATCTCGACGCGATAATCAGGGCTTGCGCGGAGAGGCTTTGCGGGGTAGACGTCTGCGGTGACGTTTCACACTACGCGTACCGCAGCCCGCTCAAACGGTTTCTGAGCCGGCTTGACGGCCTGCGCGGCCCCGACGAACCCGGCGCTCCGCGCCTTTTTGAATCCATGCGGGAACGGCACCGCGAAATCAATCAACGCCTTTTGTCGCTGCTCTCGTCCTCCACCGGGTCCCGGGCCGCGACTCCAACGACCTTTGTATAAGCTCCATGACGACGCCACAGAACATAGACCATCAGGGAAGCCGCATCGGCGTGCTGTTGATCCACGGCCTCACGGGCACGCCCAAGGAGATGGATTCGGTCGGCAGGCGGCTCAACAAGTATGGGTTTACGGTCTCCATTCCGATGCTGCCGGGCCACTGCTCGGACCGGGCGGCCTTGCTGGCCAGCGATGCCGTCGCCTGGCAGGCGGCCGTGGATTGCGCCTATGAAGAACTTCGGCGGCGCTGCGACGTCGTTTTTGCCGCCGGACTGTCCGCCGGCGCCCTGATGTGCATCAACCTGGCCGCGAGAAGCCCGGAACTCAGAGCCATGGCCCTGTATTCCATCACCCTGCACTGGGACGGCTGGAGCATCAACAGGCTGGCCTTCATTATCCCCCCCCTGCTGAAGCTGCCGCTTTTCGCCCGCTACTTCCGCTTTTCGGAAAGCTTCCCCTACGGCATAAAAAATGAACGCCTGCGCGAGCGCATCATGAACAAACTGGCCAGCGGCGATACCTCGGCCGCCGGGCACACGGATACGCCCGGCGTGACCTTGAAGGAAATGCTCCGCATTGCGGACAAAGCCAAGCGCGCCATGCCCAGGGTGCTCACCCCGGCTCTGATCGCCCATGCCCATAAGGACGATATCGCCGGCATCGGCAACGCCAGCTATGTGCACAAACACCTGGGAGGAGAGCGGGAAATGCTGGTTCTGCACGACAGCTACCACCTGATAACCGTGGACCAGGAACGCGGCAAAGTGGCCAGAGCCACGGCC
>JAIRTI010000183.1 GCA_031255035.1 Desulfovibrio sp. | reverse complement strand
GCCTGGGTTTCCCGGCTGGAAAGCGGCCGCCTCATCTGGATCTACGTTGAAGAACTGGGCCGCAGCTACGAGGGTGAATTCGTGCGCTTCGGCGGGCGGGTTGACAGTTCCCGCCGCAGCGTCAGGGCTTATGCGCGCTTCAAGGAAGTACCCCCGGAACTGTTGCCCGGCATGGGCGGTCGAGCTAATTTTTTCCCGAAAACCGGGAACTCAAGGTAGCCATGCTCAAACACATCCACATATCCCAAATTGCGTCCCGGCGCAGCAATTCTCATTTTGATGAAGCCAATTTGATCGCATGTGGGCTCCGCCCACACCCGCCAGGGCCTTCAGCAATTCTAATTTTGTCGAAGCCAATTTGATCGCATGTGGGCTCTGCCCACACCCGCCAGGACCTTGCCGGCCCCAGCTTCGTACCTGACCCGGCGAATGGGCGGCTGAAGTTGTGCCCTGTTGATACGTATAGCTGGAACCCAAACTGAGGGGGTCCGGGGGAAATCATTTCCCCCGGCGGGGTCCGGGGCAGCGCCCCGGCCGCCGGAGGCATTGCCTTTCACAGTTGCGAATAGGGGGCCGCAAAAAGGCTCATAATGAGAATCGCTGCTGGAAATCGCGCCTATTGACAGCGTGGCTGAACACCTTTACAAAGGTAACCCGCCAGTATACGCTGAAACCACATAAAAAGCACCTGAGGAGTCCCCGGATGGCCCATAAAAAAATTGAAAGAAAGAAAGAGTTGCGCCGCAAACGCCAACGCCGCGAGGTCAGGCTCAAGCAACGCATAAAAGAGGCCAAGTCCGCCAAGGCCTGAAGCCTGCGGTCTTTCTTGACGCCAGACGCCCAGCCCTTACTTCATGGTACGGGACAGGCGTCTTCCTGTTCTAATCGCCACCGTGACGGTGGGCGAATTTTCCGGCAGGAGGAAATTATGCCTATTTACGAATTCAGGTGTATGGAATGCCAGCAGGTTTTCGAAGAGTGGTGTAAACACGCCGAAGAAGAGAGCGTGACGCACACCTGTCCGATATGCAAAGGAAAAACAAAACGCCTGATATCCGATACCAGCTTCGCTCTCAAGGGCGATGGCTGGTATGTAACCGATTATGGCACGCATAAAGGCATCAAAGACGACGGCGCTCCGGCTGCGGCCGACAAATGCGCCTGCGCCCCGGCGACGGCCGACAAATGTACCGACGGCGCAGGCGTTTCGGCGGCGGCTGCCAAGGGAAGCGCCTCGCCCGCCGGAGTCGTCGAAAAAAACGGCGGCAAGCCCGCAGCCTCCGGCGCGTCCGCCGCTTCCTGACGGGCGACGGTTCGGAGAACGGCGTTCGGATGGGGCTTATTCGTCCAGTGAGCGCGGCCCTGCCGACCAGCCGCCTCGGGGCCGATGAAGCCCGCCCGCGTCTTTTTCCCGGCAAAAGTTTGGGAGAAGTTCTTGCCGGCGCTTCAAGCGAACCGTGACGCCGGCATCAGACGCATGACACAGTCCCCAAGAGACGGGCGGCGGGACTTCCCCCCCTGAGCCCGTCTCTTTTTTTCAATCTTCAACCCCCAGCGCCAGCCATGATCGAACGCTACACCCGCCCAGCCATGGGCGCGCTCTGGACCCTGCGCCGCCGCCTTGACGCCTGGCTTGAAGTTGAACTCGCCGTGTGCGAAGCCTGGACCCGCCTGGGCGTGATCGACAGCCACAGCATGGCGGAGATACGCGCCAAGGCCGACTTTGACGTCGAGCGCGTTCTGGCTGTTGAAGAAGAAACCCGCCACGACGTCATCGCCTTTCTCACGGCCGTGGAAGAGAAAGTGGGCCCGGCCGCCCGCTTCATCCATCTCGGCTGCACCTCGTCGGACATTGTGGATACCGCCAACGCGCTGCTCCTGGTCAGGGCGGGGGCCATCATTCTCGAAGACTTCGAGACCCTCCTTTCGACGCTCAAAACCATGGCCCTCAAATACAAAGGCCAACTGACCATGGGCCGCACCCACGGAGTCCACGCCGAACCCACGAGCTTCGGCCTGAAAATGCTGGGATTCTATGCCGAATTCACACGGCACAGGGATCGTTTCAAGCGGGCCGTCGACAATGTGCGCGTGGGCAAAATATCGGGCGCGGTGGGCACCTATACCATGCTCACGCCCGAGGTGGAGCGCCTGAGTTGCGAAATTCTGGGCCTTGACGTTGACCCGGTTTCAACGCAGATCATCCAGAGGGATCGCTACGCCGAATATTTCACCACCCTGGCCGTTGCCGCCGGCGGGGTGGAGCGCCTGTGCGTGGAACTGCGCCATCTGCAACGGACCGAGGTGCTTGAGGTGGAAGAGGGCTTCGCCAAGGGGCAGAAAGGGTCTTCGGCCATGCCCCACAAGAGGAATCCCATTTCCGCGGAAAATATGGCCGGTCTGGCCAGGCTGATTCGCGGCAATTCCCTCGCCGCCATGGAGAACATGGCCCTGTGGCATGAGCGGGACATCAGCCATTCCTCGGTGGAGCGGGTCATCATGCCCGACTCGACCATCCTCATGGATTACGCGCTGGCCCGGCTCAACTCCCTGATGTCCAACTTGCGCGTCCTCCCGGAAAACATGGAACGCAACCTTATGCGTTCCTACGGACTGTTCTTTTCGCAGCGGGTTCTGCTGGCCCTTGTGGAAGAGGCCGGCCTGCCCAGGCAGGAGGCCTATGAGCGCGTCCAGCGTCTGGCCATGCGCAGTTGGGATGAGCGGCTTCCCTTTGCCGAGCTTGTGCGCGGGGATAAGTTCATGAAGCAACATTTTACCGAAGCGCGGATGGACGCCCTGTTTGACCCGGCCAGTTGCCTGAAACATGAAGAGGCCATCTTCCGGCGCGCGCTCGATGGAGAAACCGCGTGATAGAAGCTCACGACGTCAATATTCTAAGGGCCAGGCTGGCCGCGCTCCTCTATGAAAAATCCTATATGGAAGGGGATTTCACCTTAAGCTCCGGCCGGAAAAGCGATTATTATTTCGATTGCCGGCAGAGTTCGCTCAACCCCGGCGGTGCCTGGCTTATCGGTGCCATTTTCATGCACATGCTCAAAGGCATGGGCATCAAGGCCGTTGCCGGCATGACCATGGGGGCGGACCCGCTGGTCACGGCCACGTCGCTGGTATGCTACCATAACGACATCTATGTCCCGGCCCTGATCGTGCGCAAGGAGGCCAAGGGCCACGGCGCCGGCCAGACCGTGGAAGGCCTTGCCAACGTGAACAGGGGCGATCGCGTGCTTTTGCTTGAGGATGTTGTCAGTACGGGCGCTTCTGTGCTAAAAGCGGCGGAACAGGTGGAGGAAGTCGGTCTTGAAGTGGCCGCCGTCTTCTGCATCCTGAACCGGGAGGAACCCGGCGGCGCCGAAGCCTTTGCCAAGGCCGGGCGCGAGTTGCGGTCCATTTTTATTCGCAAGGAACTGGTCTCGTTGGCGCGTCAGATGGTTTGAGCGCGTCTTCGTGCGCACTTGCCGCTACAACGGCGCGGCAAGGCGTCTTCCTTTGTCTGGAACCAATGAACGCCATGCCCGACAGCTTTTTCTTTTCAGCGAAAAGGTATTGCCGCTCTTTCGGCCGGTTGCGGGCGTGGGCGGCCGCCCCCCTTTTGCTCATGCTCGCCTGCGCGGCCCCCCGCGCGGCCGAGCTTTCCGGCGCGGACGGGTGGCAGGCCGTTATCAGCGAGCACCCCTCAACGCCCGCCTATCTTATCGCCGTTGACAAGTCTTTGCAGCGCCTGTCATTTTTTGAGCGCCGCAGCCCCTTGCGCCTTTCGAGGATGTTTCTGTGCAGCACCGGACAGAACGTAGGCGACAAAAAAGTCCAGGGCGATCTCAAGACTCCCGAGGGCATTTATTTCGTCGTGCAACGCATCGGCTCCGGGCTGGATTTCGTGAAATACGGCCCGGAGGCCTACACCCTGAATTATCCGAACCCCTATGACCGCTGGCGGAAAAAAACCGGCCACGGCATCTGGATTCACGGACGCGGCGAGGAATTGACGCCTTTGCAGACCGAAGGCTGCGTTTCCCTGAACAACGCCGACCTAAGCGTCATCAGCAAAACCCTGGTGCCGGGCGCGCCCGTCGCCCTGACGGCCTCCCTGGTCTTTTCGCCCGGAACGAGCAAAGAGGACGCGGCCGATATCCAGGCTCTGGAGCGCCATGTCAAGGACTGGGCAAAGGCCTGGTCGGACCGCTCCCCGGCCTATTTTGACTTTTATGACCCAGAGGCCTACAGTCTGGCGAACGAACCCTTTTCCGCCTTTCGGGCGAAGAAGCAACGCCTCTTCAAGGTTCTGCCCTGGATACGCACCACTGTGCGCGACATCCAGGTGCTCAGGGGCCCCGGCTACTGGGTGACGTGGTTCCACCAGGATTATCAGGCCCCGAACCTCAGAGCCAGAGGCGTACGCCGGCTGTACTGGACCAGGGACGGGCAGGGCAGATTCGCCATTCTCGGCATGGAGTGGCAGCCGGGGCTGGATACCTCGACGCTTCTGGCTTCGGCCGATCCGCTTCTGCCCCCGCTGGAAAGGGAAGGCGCCGCCGATCCCTCCTGGCCGGCGGGCGTCGTTGAAACGGCTCTGCAAAGACCGGCCGCGCCGAACCGGGAAACCGACAGCGCGGAAATTCCGGCGGACATCGGGCAGGCCGGCCTGGCCGACGCCGCGCCCAGGCGGACGGATGATGACAGCCCGGCTGCCGGCGAATTGTCGGATCAATATGACTCGACGACCATGCCCCGGCCGTCGGAGCGGGCCTTTGCCCTGGCTGAAGCCCGGCTGCGGAAAAATGGCGGCGCCGGGGCCGGAGTACAGACGGCGGGACGCGGCGTCCCGCCCTTGCCGAGGCGGAGTGAAGACGGCGGCGGCAAGTCCTCCGGCGACATCCCGCCACTGCCCTTCCAGGGCCTTCAGCCGCCGGCACCGGAGGAAAAAACGCGGGCTTCCGAAGTTGTCGCCGCCCTTAAGCCGTCACCAGTCGCGTCACCGGATACGCCGTACCCCGCCAGTTTCGCAGCCAAGCAGGCCCAGGCCTCCGAAACCGACAGGCCGGGCGCGGTTTCCGTGGGCGATATCGCGGACACGGTGTCCGCGCTGGTGGAAGCCTGGCGCGCGGCCTGGGAGTCCGGCGACATTGACGCCTATATGCGTTTTTACGCCGCCGACGCCAGGCAGGGCCAGCGCGCCGGCACCGCCTCCATCCGCCGGCAGAAAGCCCGCCTCTGGGCCGCCAGAGCGCCCGCCGAAGTGCGGCTCGGCGACCTGCGGATCATTGTTCGCGGCAAAGGCAAGGAACGCATGGTCATGGCCGACATGCACCAGAAGTATGCCGACAAGGCCGGCGGCGGCGACGAAGGACTGAAGAC
>JAIRTI010000165.1 GCA_031255035.1 Desulfovibrio sp. | reverse complement strand
GAGTTCACGGGAAAGGTCGACGGCGAAGTATACATTCCAATGTACGGCATGATTCAGAGCTTCAACGTCTCCGTGGCCGCCGCCCTGCTGCTGGCCGAAGCTTCGCGCCAGCGCCGTGAGGCCGGCCTGTACGACTCGCCCCGTTATTCCTCTGACGAACTTGAGCGGCTTTACTCGCAGTGGTCCGAAAAATAACGCCGTTCCGCGTCAGCCCGCC
This sequence comes from Desulfovibrio sp., assembly GCA_031255035.1. Taxonomy (GTDB): domain Bacteria; phylum Desulfobacterota; class Desulfovibrionia; order Desulfovibrionales; family Desulfovibrionaceae; genus Frigididesulfovibrio. The sequence continues at coordinate 4,270 of JAIRTI010000165.1, read as the reverse complement.
CTGCCTACGGACTGTACGATCATAATCTGATAACCCTTGGGCAGGGCCAGATCATTCTTCAAAACGTCAACGCCCGTGGCCTTGACCACATTAGCCAGCCCGGTCGACGCGCAATACAGGCCGACGTTCTGGTACAGCGCCCCCAGATGCATGGCACCGTAGGGGCCGATTTCGGCCGCGTAAGCCAGCGTCAAGGGCGCGCCGCCAAAATCGGAGCGGGTGTCGCGCTCAAGCTCCTTGACCAGGGAATGGTTTTCGCCGACATAGCGCCAGACGCCGTTACGCATGGCCGCGTAAACGCTGACCTGCTGCTCATTCCTGGCCGTGGGCGCCGTGCGGCGTCCGTCCTTGCGGTTCACGCCCCAGGCGGCCCAGACGATATCGCCCACAACGCCGACGGGCAGATCCTCGTCGAGAAAGTTCCGGTGGCTTTTCCGGTGCGCCAGAGCCTGCATCAGAGGCATTCCCGATTGCGCGTCCACCGACGGCAAGGCCAGCGACTCCCCGACTTTTTTTACCGGCCAGTCATCCCCGGCAACGGCTTCAGCCTTGCCGGCGGGCAGGGACCAAAGGCCCAGGGCGGCCAGGGTGGCGTATATCGAGCGGTAGAGAAATTGTCTTCTGTCGTTCATGGCTGACTCCTTGTTCAGCTTGATAGACCGCATACTCCGGCTTTTGTCAATGCCATTCCGCCGGGCCATCCGCCGGGCCATTCCGCCAGGCCCCCCATTCGCCAACTGTGAAAGGCAATGCCTCCGGCGGCCGGGGCGCTGCCCCGGACCCCGCCGGGGGAAATGATTTCCCCGGTACCCCCTCATTTTGGGTTCCGGCTACCCGTATCAACAGGGGCGCCACTACAGTCCCCCAATCGCCGGGTCCTGGGCCGGCCAGGCCGGGGCGGGTGTGGGCAGAGCCCACATGCGATCAAATTGGCTTCGACAAAATTAGCATTGCTGGTGTGAAATGCTCTAAGCGCGGCCTATGGCGCTCATGCCGGTAAGGCGTTCGCACTCTTCAATCAAGCGGTCGATGACGCCGTGATCGGACAAGGCCGTCAAATCGCCCAACTCATCCACCTGCCCGGAGACGATTTTCCGCAGGATGCGGCGGATAATCTTGCCCGAGCGCGTCTTGGGCAGGGAGTCCGCGAACTGTATGTATTCCGGCGTGGCAATGGGGCCGATTTCCCGGCGTACCCATTTGCGCAGATCCGCCCGGAGCTGTTCAGTGGCTTTTTCATCCACGTTCAAGCGCACGAAGGCGTAAATGGCTTCGCCTTTCAACTGGTGCGGCATGCCCACAACGGACGATTCCGCCACGGCCGGATGCGCGTTGAAGGCCGCTTCCATTTCCGCGGTGCTGAAGCGGTGGCCCGAGACGTTGATCACGTCGTCAAGGCGGCCGAGCAGCCAGAAATAGCCGTCCTCGTCACGCTTGGCCCCGTCACCGGAAAGATAGCAGCCGGGGAAACGCGAAAAGTAGTTTTCCTTGAACTTCTCCGCATCGCGGAAGATGCCCCGGATCATGCCGGGCCAGGGTTTGCGTATGACCAGGTGGGCTTCCTCTCCAACGCCGGCCTGGGTGCCGTCCTCGCGCAGCAGGTCGGCGTCGATGCCCGGCAGAGGCCGGGTGGCGGAACCCGGTTTCAGCGGCGTGGCATACGGCAGGGGGCTTATCATGATGCCCCCGGTTTCCGTCTGCCACCAGGTATCGACCAGGGGAATGGCGCCCCCGCCGACCTTGTCATGATACCAGTGCCAGGTTTCGGGCCCGATGGGCTCGCCGACGCTGCCCAGCACGCGCAGAGAGGAGAGATCGTAGCGGTCGAGCCATTCGTCCCCTTCGCGGATCAGGGTCCGTATGGCCGTCGGCGCCGTGTAAAAGGTGTTGACGCGGTACTTTTCAACTATCTGCCAGAAGCGATCCGGGTCGGGCCAGCGCGGGCCGCCCTCGAACATCATTGTTGTGCCGCCGAGCAGAAGCGGGCCGTATACCCCGTAAGTATGGCCGGTAATCCAGCCGACGTCGGCGGTGCACCAGTGGACGTCGTCATCCCGATGGTTGAAAACGTATTGCATGGTATAGGCGGCGTAAGTCAGGTAGCCGCCGGTGCTGTGCATGACGCCTTTGGGCTTGCCGGTGCTGCCGCTGGTGTACAGGATGAAAAGCAGGTCTTCCGCGTCCATCTGCACGGCCGGGAAATTGGCGTTCAGAGAGCGATCGGCCATCAGATCCCGCCACCAGATGTCGCGGCGTTCTTTCATGGTGGTGGACATGTTGGCGCGGTTCACCACAATCACCCGGCGCACGGTGGGGCAATCCTTAAGAGCCTCGTCCATGTTGGCTTTCAGGGGGATGACGCGCCCGGCCCGGAAAAGGCCGTCGGCCGTGATCACGACCTTGGCTTCGCAGTCCTGGATGCGGCTTTGCACGCTGGCGGCGGAAAAGCCGGCAAAAACCTGAACATGCACCGCGCCGATGCGCGTACAGGCCAGCATGGCCACGACCATTTCGGGGATCATGGGCAGATAGAGCACCACCCGGTCGCCCTTGCGCACGCCGACGTTTTTGAGGGCGTTGGCGCAACGGCAGACACGGTCGTAAAGCATCTGGTAGGTCCACATGCGGGTGTCGTCTTCCGGGTCGCCCTGCCAGATAAGGGCGACTTTGTTCCGACGCGCGCCGACAATGTGCCTGTCAAGGCAGTTGACCGAGGCATTGAGCTTGCCGCCGGCAAACCATTCGATGCGCGGCTCGTCAAAGTCATAGTCCAGGGTCTTTGTCCAGGGCTTCGACCAGGTGAGCAGTTGTTTCGCCCGCTCACCCCAAAATTTTTCCAGATTCTCAAGAGACTTCTTGTAGATGGCTTCATACTCGGCCAAGTTCTTGACGTAAGCCTTGGCGCCTTTCGAGGCCGGCGGCTGAAAAATGGCCGCTTGCTTCGCGTCTTTCGTTTTTTTCCTGCTACCGCCTGTCCTGGGCATAAGTCCTCCTGCCGATATGTTGCCACGTTTTTCCACACCATGCGGTCAAGCGTCTCTGCCGCCAGAAGGCACCTTTCACCCCACGTGTGAATCCCACGACGCCGCCGCAGACGCGAAAACCCCGATTCCATGCGGCCCGCAAGCAAAAAAAAGTATAAAATACACGTTTTGATCTATTTCCGACGAACTTGAGCAAATGTCAAGGGCTCGCCAGGGGAAACAGCAATTCTGATTTTTTTTGTCGAAGCCAATTTGATCGCATGTGGGCTCTGCCCACACCCGCCAGGACCTTGACGGCCCTGGACCCGGCGATTGGGCGGCTGATCGTTGTGCCTTGTTTATACGTTCAGCCGGAACCCAAACTGTGGGGGTCCGGGGCAGCGCCCCGGCGCAGGGGAAACAGCAATTCTGATTTTGTCGAAGCCAATTTGATCGCATGTGGGCTCTGCCCACACCCGCCAGGACCTTGACGGCCCCAGTTCCGTACCTGGACCCGGCGATTGGGTGACGGGAGTGTTGCCATGTTGATACGCGCAGCCGGAACCCAAACTGAGGGGGTCCGGGGGAAATCATTTCCCCCGGCGGGGTCCGGGGCAGCGCCCCGGTTCTTCCGTTGTCGAAGCCGATTTGATCGCATGCGGGCTCTGCCCGCGCCCGCCAGGGCCTGGCCGGCTCCAGTTCCGTCCCTGGACAAGGCGATTGGGTGACTGGAGTGGTGTCCCTGCGGAAGTTTCGACCACGCGAATGCGGCGCCAGCCACGGCGGTGGAAACGGAACATGGCCCCCACGGCCAGTATCATGACATACAGCGTGAATACCAGCCAGTAATTGATGACCGTCGCCATGCCCGCCTGCTTCAGGACGACTATGGGCAGAATCAATAAAAACACCAGGCCGCCCAACAGCAGATACATGATGCCGAGCGTGTCCCCCGCTCCCTTGAGGGCGCCGAAATAGACGATGTTTCCGGCATCCACCAGGGAATACACGGCTATGAAATAGAGCAGCTTCATACCCAGGGACCGCACCGGGGCAAAGGCTTCCGGCGTCATGTCCCCTGGGGCGAAAATATCCATCAGGGGCCCGGCGGCAACGGCGATGAACAAGGCCAGCGGCAGCATGTACACAAAGGCGAGGCGCAGCGTATTGGCGGTGACCCGCTCCGCCTCGTCCACCCTGCCCCGCCCCATGGCCTGGCCGACCAGCGAGGAAAGACCGATATTCAAGCCGAGCATGGGCAAAAACACCAGGGAATTCACGGAAAAAGCGATGTTGCTCGCGGCCAG
>JAIRTI010000144.1 GCA_031255035.1 Desulfovibrio sp. | reverse complement strand
TGATGTCCTGGCCGGACGGCGAAATGCGGCGCAGAATGGAGAAAATGGTGCCGACGTTGATGTTCACGTCGATATTTGACGAGCCGTCCAGGGGGTCGAACACCAGAATATAGTCGCCGATCGAAAAACGCTCCGGCACCGGTATGATGTCGGCGTTTTCCTCCGAGGCCATGGCGCAGAGCGCGCCGCATCGCTCCATTCTGTGGATGAGCATACGGTTGGCGTAGTCGTCCAGCTTCTGGACATCCTCGCCCTGGACGTTGACTTCCCCGGTCTTGCCCAGCACGTCGAGCAGACCGGCCTTGTTGACGCTGCGGGAGATCAGCTTGGCGGCGAGAATAAGGTCATACAAGAGTCTGGTGAATATGCCTGTGGCCGCCGGAGACTGCTTCTGGTGCCGGAGCAGGTGCTCGGTAACGGTTATCTGGCGCTGCTGCTGTTGCGGTTGCGGTTGCGACTTGGTCGATGACATGTCCGCTCCTTATTGGCCGCCAGGGGCGTCAACAACCACTGGGTTGGGGTTGGCCCCTTCGTGCCAGGGCTCTTGCGTCGGGGTGTCGGAAGCATTTTCAGGCTGTTTGTACGTGGATTTTTCAGGTTCGGCAAGAGGAGTTGACTCGGGATCAAAGGAAGGCGCGGCATTGGACGCGGCAGGCGTTTCCCTGGCCGAAGACAAAACCGAGGGCGCGGCGGACACGGGCATGCCGTAAACAATGGGCAAATTGCCCACCCAGCGGGTCGTCCAGAAAAAGGCCGACTTGCCGCTGCCGACCAGACCGCAGGATTGGCGCTTGAGCTTTTCCTCCCAGTTTTCGCCGCTCATAACGCCGCCTCCGAAACGGCCGGGCCAGATAACGCCCGCCGGGCAGGCAAGGACGAAGCTTCCCGGGTCGTTGCTCATGGTGGCAAGGGCCGCCGGGTCAAAATAGGCCACAATAAGTCCTTTCATTTCCTCGCCGCCGTAAACGGGGTTGGCAACGTAGACTTCTGGGCCGTTCGCGTGCATCTGGGCATAGGCCCGCAGAGCGCCGATGCGCTGTTTGGGATCGGGCGTCAGCAAAGGCGTGGCGTCAAAGTCTTTGCTGAACAGTTCAGGGTACTGCGCGACCACGTTGCCCTGGCCGTCCACAAGGGCCACGCCCGAAAGCCAGGGCACGCGGCCGAGCATCTGCATGACCCATCTCTGATCGGGATTGTGATCGCTGTTTTCCATGGCCCGGACAAGTTTTTGCAGTTCGGCGTCGATATTCATCACCGCTTCGCCCAGGGCCAGTTCGTAGACCTCGCAACTTCCCTTGTCTTCCATGTCCAGCGAAGCCGGCGTGTTCAGATAGGTGCTGTACTGCCTTTTGGTGAACTTCCAGGAATCCTTCACGATCTGGTTTGACTCGCAGCCCGCTGCCGCAAGGACAAGAGTTATGAGAAAGACAAAAAAAATACGATGCACTGTTCGCTCCTGAAAAGAGACTTAAGGTGTGGGGATGTCTGCCAACCGGGCCTTCGCGAAAAACGTCGCCGCGCTTAACGGGTTCTTGCTTCAAGCCGCTGGGCCAATGATTCCAGCAAGCTCACCAGACGGGTGCTTTCGCCGCCATGGGCCGGCGTTTTGTCTTCCGGGGGACTTTGTTCGTCGCTGCCGTTCATGCGTTGGGTCAATTCGTCGACGCGCGCCTCAAGAGAGGTTTTTTCTTCCGAATCGGCGTTTTTCATCAGTTCCTGATAGATATCCAGAGCGCCGCTCAAATCGCCCTGCTCCGCCAGGACTTCCGCCATGGAGCGCGTGCGCAGGGAAAAAGCTTCCTCGCCGTCTTCCTCCTCGGCGTCCTCCCGCTCTTTGTCGTCAGGCATGGCCTGGACGCACGGCTCAGCGACGACCAAAGGCCGGCGGACGGCTTTTTCCGGATGAATGCCGGCCGGCCCTGGGCCCTGGTCATCCCGCAGCACGGCAGAGAGCCCTTGTTCGATAATGTCGCCCCAACTGATATTCCGCCCTTGCAGGGCCGCCGCGAAAAAGCGCATGGCCGTGGCCGCGTCGTTCAGGGCGGGCGTGGCGGCAAGATTTTCGCCCCAGGCATTCCAAAAACCCGGATAAGCGGCGAAGACCCGGCCAAGGCAGTCTATTTGCCCTTCGAGTTCTTTATCGGCATGTTGGAGATGAAGCAGTTCAACCAGCAACAGACGGGCTTCAATATGATCAGGATGCCGCAAAAGCCCCTGCCGTAAAGCGGCCGAGGCTTCGGCCGTCTGCCCGTCCGCCGCCAGGAGTTTGGCCAGGGGAAAAAAGACCCTGGACCCCGGCTCAAGCTCCAGAACCTCCTTGTACCACTCAATCTTTTGTTTCATGCGGCGGCGCTCCAACGACTTCGCCCTTTGTTTCTCCGGGGAATATATACAGTATTTCGTTACTCCGGACAAAGTTCAAGCGGTTGCGGATCGTTTTTTCCATATACTTTTCATCTGACTGCAAAAGACGGATTTCACGGCTGAGTTCCAGATTGTCGGCCTCCACCAGGCGGATTCTTTCCTCCAGCGCGTCGCAGCGGCTTTTTCGCTCGGTATAGGCAATGGCGCCGCTTTTTCCCCAGATGAGGTTGTACGCGAACACCAGGGTCAGGGTGACAAGCACAGCCAGCACGGCGCGGCGCGCGAACATTATTGCAACAGCCTGCCCTGTCCGGCGCACATGGTCGGCGTGACGCTGTCCAGGGTGTCTTTCAGTTCCGCCAGAAAACGCCCGGTGGCGACTTCAATACGGCAGACGTCTTGCTCTTCCACCCTGACCTTTTCAATCCGGGTCACCACTTCTTTCAACACGGCGAATTCATTATGCAAAGCCGGACCGAGACGGGTTTGTTCAAGTTCTACTTCAAGTTCTAGAATGGTCACTAGGCAGTTGCGCAAACGGCAAGTCAGACTATCAGTATGCACGTTTCTCTCCGTTAAAGCCCGGCGGAACCGGGACGCTCGCCGTGCCGGACGCGCCACTCCCGGTAAAAGCCCGTGAAATAGTTGTACCCGGAAAATACCGTGAGGGCGAGTGAAATGTAAAGCAGAATAGTGCCGATTTCGTGCAGGGGCAAACCCAGCCACGGATAATGCAGAATAAGAGGCTCAAGGGCCACCAGTTGCAGAACGGTTTTCAATTTTCCGTATTTGTCGGCCGCGATCACAACGCCTTCATCAGCGGCCACAGCCCTGAGGCCGGTCACCATAACGTCGCGGCAGACGATGACAACCGCTATCCAGCCCGCTATCCAGCCCTGCTGCACAAGCATGATAAGCACGGCGCTGACAAGCATTTTGTCCGCCAGCGGATCGAGAAATTTGCCCAGTATGGTGATCTGGTTGCTCTTACGGGCCAGGTAACCGTCGATCAGGTCGGTAAGGCCGGCTATGGCGAAAAACAAACCGGCGAAAAAGCAGGTCGCTTTGCCGGGATACAAAAGCAGCACCACGATGAGCGGAACGGCAAAGATGCGGCTTATGGTCAGTTGGTTCGGCAGATTAAGCTGTTTCATGTCATTACAGACGTATTCCTTCGACCCGTGAAACACAGGCTGTACGCCAGGAAAATGTATCCGGCAAGTCCGCAAAAAGGCTCATAATGAGAATCACTGCCGTATGACGAACCATACCCGAGGAACGCCGCTTGCGCAATGCCCGGTCCCGGACCCCAGCAATTCTAAGGAAGCACTGAATAAAGCGCTTCTCTCTCGGCCAT
>JAIRTI010000109.1 GCA_031255035.1 Desulfovibrio sp. | reverse complement strand
CCCCCCCCCCCCCCCCCCCCCCCCCCCCCCCCCCCCCCCCCCCCCCCCCCCCCCCCCCCCCCCCCCCCCGCCGGAGGCATTGCCTTTCACAGTTGGCGAATGGGGGGCCGGACTCTTCGGTCCTGCCCCCCTTCAAAAAAGCCGCCGCAACGGCGCCAAAACGAAAAAGCAGCGCTTCCCTTGCTACTGCCTGGGCTTATACACCTTGAACTCGTCGCGGCGGTTTTTGGCCCAGGCGGCCTCGCCCCCGCCGGAAACGGCCGGATGCAGTTTGCCGAAGCTGACGATGTCCATCTGTCCGGCGCCCACGCCGAGGTTCACAAGGAACTCGTAGGCCGCGCGCGCCCGACGCTCGCCGAGGGCCAGGTTGTATTCCTGGGTGCCGCGTTCGTCGCAGTGGCCTTCAATGGTGGTGCGCAACTGCGGCACCTGTCTCAGCACCTGGGCTTTCTGGGTGAGCGTATTTTTGGCCTGGGCCGAAAGCGTGAAGCTGTCATACTCGAAATAGACGACGCCGTTGCCGATCTGCAACGCGGCCTGGCGTTCGCTTTCAGTCATGGCCAGTTCGTCTTCATCATAAGCATCGACCTGATCCACCTGTTTTTTGGCGCAGCCGAAGCCGGCCATGAGCAACACGGTCAACAAAAGCAGCAGACTGCGGCGCAAGGTGCGATTCATACTATACTCCTTGAGTGGGTTGATGTTTGTGGGTCAGGGCCGGAACAGGCGCTACTTGCGCGCCGGGCTCCAGGCCGGGAAGGCGGCGTCGCCCGGGCCGGTGGGAATGCGGCGCGGTTCGCCGCCGTAGCGGGTTGTCAGGTACAATTCTTTTTTGCCGTTGCGCGTGGACATGAAGGCGATGAAATAGTTGTCCGGGGCAAAGGCCGGTTCCTCATCGCTGCCGGGGCCGAAAGTGAGCTGCCGCTCCTGGCCGGTGACCATGTCCTGCACATAGATGCGGTGCCCCCCGCCTTCCTGGCGGGCGTAGGCGATAAGGGTGCCGTCCGGGCTGATGGAAGGGTCGGAGTTGTACCGGCCCACCTGGCTGATGCGGCGCACGGCCCCGTTGCGCAGGTCTTTCAGAAATATCTGCGGCCCGCCCAGACGGCTGGAGGTAAAGGCCATGAGCGAGCCGGAGGCGTCGACCGAGGGCGAGACGTCAATGGCCGAGTTGCTGTCGAGCCGCCCTTCTTTTTGCAGCCCATGGCCCAGCACGAAGATACTCGGGTTTCTGCCGTCGGTGAGGCTGACGGCGACCCGTCCGTCCGGCATATAGGCCGGCCCGATGACGGTATTGCCGGCGAACTTCATGCGCGTGACCGTGCCGGCACCCATGGAATAAACGCCCAGCCCGTGAGAGCGCTTGTCGATGTGGGTGAAGATGACGCGGCCGCCGTCGGGCGACCAGGAGGGCGAGAGCGCTTCGCCGCGCATGTTGGTCAGACGCCGCAGGTTACGGCCGTTGACCCTGACCGCCCAGACGTCTTTTTTGCGCGCGCCGTCGGTTTTGACAAAGGCCAGGGTCGAGCGGAAAAGGTTGCCGTTGCCGATGACCGCGTCGAGAAAATCAGCGCAGAACTTCTCCGCCACATCGAGCACGCCGTTTTCGCCGCCGGCCACGCTGTAGCGGTTCCCGAACATAAAGCTGCCGTCGGCCGTGCTGAAGCAGCGCAACTCGACCTGGGAGGCGTCGCTCCAATGGGTAGTGATGAGCAGTTGCGCCCCGGCCAGGACAAAGGGATTGAAGTCCACGCCTTCGCCAGAGGGCGAGGACACGGCGGCCCCGCCGGGTACGCCGTTGGGATTGAGCAGGCGCACGATGGGCAAAATGGAAAGATTGAAGCCCACGGCTTTTTGCAGTTCGGCGGCGCGGGCGCCGTTCCCGGAAGGCGCGGCCTGAACCACGGTGGCGTGGTTGCCGCCCGCGCCGACAACCTCAACGGTGAGGGGCGCGGCCTCAAGGCGCGCCGCGCCGAGGCAGAACAGCAAAAGCAAAGCCGAAAGCGTTGTTGCAAAAGAGAAGAAGCGTTGCGTCATCCTGTATGTCTCCTTGCCTGATTGCCGTGAAGCATAACTTTTTGCAGTTTAGCACAGCGCGATAAAGAACGCATCCTGTTTTTCCGGAAGAAGGGGCCGCCGTCAACCGGGAACCGTTGACAAGGTCCGTCTTCGAGCCGATGCGCTTTGCGCCGGCGCTTATTGCCGGGCCAGCCCTTCGGGCGTGAAGCCGATCATGACCTCGCTCATATCCGGGCTGGGCGGGGCTTCGAGCATGGCTGTGGCCGCTATGGCCTGCATGACGGAGGCGTCGAAATAACGATCGCCGGAGGACGTTACCACGCGCGCGGACAGGATGGCACCGTCCGAACCGATTTTTATGTGCACCACGGTGCGGTAGCTGCGCCTGTCGGCCCTGGCCGGTCTCTGCCAGTTGGGCTGCACCCGCGAGAGGATTGACTGCTCGTAACTGCCGGCCATGCCCGCGCCGTCGCCACTGCCGCCCGGACCGACGCCCGAGGCGTCGGCGCCGCCTCCGCCAGGGCGTTTGCCCTCGTCGGCACCGCGGGCCTCGGCGCGTCCGCTCCCCCGGCCTGTGGGGTCGGGTTTTTTAGAGACTTCCCGGCGGGTCTCGCGCAGGGCCCGTTCCAATTCGCTTTCCTGCTTCTCGGGCTTTTTGGCCGGCGGCTTTTCCGGTTTTTTCTCCGGCGCCTTGGGCTTCTCGGGTTCCTTGGGCTTCTCGGGTTCCTTGGGCTTTTCCGGCTCTTTCGGCTTTTCCGGCGCCTTGGGAATGGACACGGTGTCCGGTTCCGCCGGGGGTTTTTCCACGGTTTTCACTTCGGGCCTGACCTCGGGCGCGGTCGGGGTTTCCACCGTGGCCGGAGTCTTGACTTCAGGAGTCCTGGTCTCGGGCCTGGCAAGGGGCTTGGCAGGCGCTTCCACGACGCCGGAACCTTCCGGCATTTCCTTTCTGCCGTCGGGCAGGGCCTTGCCGGGACTTGGATTGTTGGTCACAAGCCCCTGGCTCATGGCACCGCTGAAGAGCGGCGCCGGCGGCGGGGCCGGAGCGGGCCAGAAAAGCGCCAGGGCGAACACGCCAAGGTGCAGAATAAGAGAGAGCAAAAAGCTCGGAACGCGTTCAAAGTTCACGGCGATACGGTTTCCGCCTCCGGCGGTCGGGGCCGGGCCTGTACGCCGGTTCCCGGAGCGGACTCCGAGGCTGTCACATCGTCTATGCGCTCGGCCACAATGCCCATTTCCTCTATGCCGGCCGCCCTGATGCGCCCCATGATGCCGACCACGACGCCGTAGGGCACGTCTTTGTCGGCTTGCAGGAAGAGCCGCCGTCCCGGCACCTTGACCACGCTCACCAGTTGCTGGGCCAGGGTGTCGAGGCCGGTCTGGATTTCATTGATAAAAATCACGCCGTCCTTGCGGATCGTAAGCACCACATGGTCGGAATCCGTGGGCAGGGCCTCAACGGCTTCGGTACGCGGCAGATCGACGTCCAGGCCTTCGGTCATCATGGGCGCGGTCACCATGAAGAT
>JAIRTI010000081.1 GCA_031255035.1 Desulfovibrio sp. | reverse complement strand
CGCGGCATCGCCGGGCCGCTTTTCATAGGCAAAGACACGCACGCCCTGTCCTGCCCGGCCCTGGAGAGCGCCGTATCCGTTCTTGCCGCCAACGGCGTCAAACTGCGCTGTCAGAAAGGCGACGCCCCGACGCCCACGCCGGTGATTTCCCACGCCATCCTTACGCATAACGCCGAAAAGCGGGACGGAGCGGACAATCAGGCGGACGGCATTGTGATCACGCCCTCGCACAATCCGCCTGAAGACGGCGGCTTCAAGTATAACGAAAGCCACGGCGGCCCGGCCGGAACCGAGGTCACCGCCTGGATACAGAACAAAGCCAACGGCTATCTGGAAAACAACCTTGCTGGCGTCAAGCGTCTTGGTCCGGCGGAAAGCGCGAAAGCCGCCCAAGCCGGGGCCATGGACTATATCGCGGGCTATGTTGACGATCTTTCCCAGGTGATCAACATGCGGGCCATCGCCGAATCCGGCCTGCGCCTCGGCGCCGACCCCCTGGGCGGCTCGTCGCTGCCCTTCTGGGAACCCGTCGCCCGCCGCTACGGCATCAACCTGACCGTGGTGAACAAGAGCCTGGACCCGCTGTTCCGTTTCATGCCCAAAGATCATGACGGCAAAATCCGCATGGATTGTTCCTCCCCGGACGCCATGGCCGGACTCATCGCCCACGCCGCCGACTACGACATCGCCTTTGGCAACGACCCCGACGCCGACCGCCACGGCATCGTCACGCCCGAGGGGCTTATGAACCCCAACCACTACCTCTGCGCCTCAGTCTGGTATTTGCTGCAACACCGGCCCGACTGGCCGGCCTCGGCGGCCATCGGCAAAACCTGCGTCACCACCAGCCTTATGGACAGGCTGTGCGCGGCGCAACAGCGCCCGGTCCATGAAACGCCCGTGGGTTTCAAATGGTTCGTGGAAGGATTGAACGCGGGCGCCTTGCTGTTCGGCGGGGAGGAAAGCGCCGGTGCCTCGTTTTTGCGCATGAACGGCAAGCCCTGGAGCACGGACAAGGACGGCGTCATCCTGAACCTGCTCGCCGCCGAGATGACGGCCGTGACCGGCAAAAACCCGGCGGCGCTGTATAAAGACATAACACGGCGCTTTGACGAACCGTGTTACGCCCGCATCGACGCCCCGGCCACCTCGGCGGAAAAGGCGGCCTTTAAGACCCTGACCCCGGCCGCCATAACGCAAAGCAGCCTCGCCGGCGACCCGATAACGCGCATCCTGACCAGGGCGCCGGGCAACAACGAAGCCATCGGCGGCCTCAAGGTGGAAACGGCCAAAGGCTGGTTCGCAGCCAGACCGTCCGGCACCGAGGATATCTATAAGATATACGCCGAAAGCTTTGCCGGGCCGGAGCACCTGAAGCTTTTGCAGGACGAGGCCAGGCTTCTGGTGGCGGCGGCGTTCGCGGCGGCGGGGTAGCGTCCGCGCGTCATACGCCGGCAATTCTAATTTTGTCGAAGCCAATTTGATCGCATGTGGGCTCTGCCCACACCCGCCAGGACCTTGCCGGCCCTGGACCCGGCGATTGGGCGGCTGATCGTTGTGCCTTGTTGATACGTGTAGCCGGAACCCAAACTGAGGGGGTCCGGGGGAAATCATTTCCCCCGGCGGGGTCCGGGGCAGCGCCCCGGCCGCCGGAGGCATTGCCTTTCATTGTGTCGAAGCCAATCTGTTCCAAGGCCTGTTCACATAAAAGCAGCCCCCAACAGTCGCAACACCGTTGGGGTCTTTCCATGGAGACCGGCCGTCCCTGGACCCGGCGAATAATCCGCGAAAGTTTAAGTATTACACGGTACCGGCGCGGCACTGGATGCGGAGTTGTTCACAAATTTCGACAACCCTCTTGTAGCATCCAATTTTTCCGTATATCATGGCGCCTTGTCCATACTGGATTCCATACGGCCTTACGGCTTGCGGATTCAGTGTTATGAAAAAATAACAAGGAGAATGGAATGAAAAAAGCATTGAAAATTTCGACTGTTGCCGCCTTTCTGGTCGTGATGTGCCTCGGCGGCGTAATGAGCGCGCCGGGCAAAGCCGGGACCGAGAACGAGTTGTCAACGGTGAGGGCCGTGGAGTGCCCTGTTGTCCTGTTGAAGCATTGGCGGGCGTCCTCCGATGAGGAAAAACTGGCCTTTCTGTTCGGTTTAGCCTCCATGCTTGAACTGGAGCGGGGCTGGCAGGGCACGGCGCCGTTGCCCGTCAGCCGCAGCATGGCCGCCTGCTGGGGCAGGGGCCTGGCCGGCGTCACCCTTGGCGACATGGCCGGGGCTCTGGACAAATACGCCGTCGAGCATCCGGATCAGCTGGAAGAGCCCGTGCTCAAGGTGCTCGGCCAGATGTACGTGAGCCCGTCGCTGACCGCCGCCGAACGCCGCGAAGCCGGGCAACGCCACCGGCAAATACAAGGCAAACCCTGACCGGACCCCGCTTTTTTCAATTTTTCAACACCGTCGCCTTGGCAACGATGTGACGGACCTATCGCATTTATGGAGGCATGCATGAACCGTCGTTTTCTTATCACCATGGCGCTGGCCCTTTGTCTGGCAGCGCCCTTCTCCGGCTGCACCAATATGAGCAAGACCCAGCAGGGGGCCGTGACCGGCGGCCTCCTGGGCGCCGGCCTCGGCGCCGGCATAAGCGCCCTGGCCGGCGGACATGCCGGTATCGGCGCCGCCATTGGCGGGGCTGTCGGCCTGATTGGCGGCGGCCTGTACGGCCATAAGCAGGAATAATAATCAGCGCAATGTTTCAATCCACATCCGGCTCCGTCCGCCGGACGACTCCGCCCCGACGGATGGGAGCCGGGTGGATTGCCCCCTCCCTGAAGGAAGGGGTTACCTGAAAGGTATTCCCGGCGTT
>JAIRTI010000138.1 GCA_031255035.1 Desulfovibrio sp. | reverse complement strand
CCAAACTGAGGGGGTCCGGGGGAAATCATTTCCCCCGGCGGGGATTCCAAAGGGGCAGCGCCCCTTTGGCCGCCGGAGGCATTACAGCTTACAGGTCAGCGGCAAGCCGCTTTACTTCGTCAAGAGACAGGCCCTTTAGCCATGGCTGGGAAAATATGCTCTGGACAGCGCTTCGGCAAGGCCGTAGACAACAGGAAAGCGTCCCGGCGGCGCGCCGGGAAGCGGCCGTCCGAAGCAACCCATGCGGAGATTTCATGGAAAAGCTTGTGATTGAAGGGGGCGTCCCCCTGCGCGGCACGATTCAGGTCAGCGGCTCGAAGAACGCGGCCTTGCCCATACTGTTTTCATCCATCCTCCTGGATCATCCGGTCACGTTCCATAACGTGCCGCGTCTGCGCGACATCAACACCACCAACGCCATGCTCAAGGTGCTGGGGCGTCAGGCGTCCTTTTGCGACGATGGCGGCAACAGCGTGCGGGTGGCGCCCGGCCCGCTCAACCCCGAAGCGCCTTATGACCTGGTCAAGACCATGCGCGCCTCGGTGCTGGTGCTGGGACCGCTGCTCGCCCGCCTGGGGCGGGCCAGGGTGGCGCTTCCGGGCGGCTGCGCCATCGGCGCAAGGCCGGTGGAGCAGCACACCAAAGCCCTGGAAAAAATGGGGGCCGAACTGACCCTGGACTCCGGCTACATTCACGGCCGTTGCAAGCGCCTGCGCGGCGCCGACATCACCTTTGACTTTCCCACCGTGGGCGGCACCGAGCACCTGATCATGGCCGCCGTGCTGGCTGAAGGCCAAACCGTGCTGCGCAACTGCGCCCGCGAGCCGGAAGTGGCGGACCTGGCTAATTTTCTACGGGCCATGGGCGCGGACATCAAAGGCCACGGCGGCGACGAAATCACCATCAACGGCGTAAACGGCCTGGCCGGCGGGGAATACGCGATCATGCCGGACCGCATAGAGGCCGGCACTTTTCTCGCGGCCACGGCCATTACCGGCGGGGAATGCGACATCGCGGGCTGCCCCATCGGCGAACTCACGGCCGCCATAGCCAAGATGGGCGAAATGGGCGTCACCCTGGAGCCCCATGAAAACGGCGTGCTGGTGCGCCGCAGCGGTCCCTTGCGCGGCGCGGACATGATGACCCGCCCTTACCCCGGCTTTCCCACGGACATGCAGGCCCAGATCATGGCCATGATGACCCTGGCCGACGGGTCGAGCACGGTTGAAGAGACCATTTTCGAAAACCGTTTCATGCACGTCCCCGAACTCATGCGCATGGGCGCGGATATCAGGCTTTCCGGCTCGCGGGCCGTGATTCGCGGCGTCCGGGAACTTGCCGGCGCGCCGGTCATGGCCTCGGACCTCAGGGCCAGCGCCTCACTGGTCATCGCCGGCCTCGCCGCCAGAGGCCAGACCCATGTCCAGCGCATCTACCACCTGGACAGAGGCTACGAGCACATAGAGCACAAACTTGAGAAAGTGGGCGCGCGCATACGCCGGGAACGGGATGACTAAACTCGTCTTTTCAGGATGACGTCCGTCATGGCGCGGCCCGGCGTCACGGCGCCGCCAGAAACGGCGCGGACCTCCGGCGGGAACCGCTCCCGCCTCGGCCTTCTGCTCTTTTCCGAAGTGTGCCTGCTGGCCGCCATGGCCGGCATCCTGGCCTGCCGCTTTTTCTGGCCCGGCCTGCTGACGGCGGCCGTCATTCTCCTCCTTGACATGCCCCGCTCTTGCCGTCCCTTGCGCGTCTTGTGCCTGGCGGCGAGCTTTTTCTGCGCTTACGGGTATACGGCCTTGCGTCTGCCCGAGCCCCCTCCGGCGCCGGCCTGGCTTGAGAGAGCGGCCTGGCCGGCGGAAAACGCGCAAGGCGAAATCCTTCCGGCGGACCCCATACGCCTTCGTGGAAGCGTCGCCCGCGTGGACGCCCTGCCCGGCGACAGAATCCGCATCCGTCTTGAACAATGCCTGCCCGCTCCGGCCAATGCCGAAGAGGACCGGGAAGGGGCCTCCCCCCTGCCGGGCGACGGCGTCTATCCAGGCGCCATTGCCTGGGTCTGGCACCACCCGACCTTTATTCCCCTGGCCGGCGACGTCGTGGAGGCCACCGTGAGCGTGAGGCCGCAGCGTTCCTTCAGCAATCCGGGCACGGTCGACATAGAACGCTACTGGCATGATCGCGGCGTCTGGTTCAGGGCCTGGAGCGGAAGCAGGACCGATCTCCGCCTGATCCGGAAAAACGGCGCGGACCCTCCCGGATTGCTCCACCCCGGATTGCTCCGCACGGTCGCTTCCGCGCGAAGGGCACTGCAAAAACGCTTCGAAGCCGCCTTGCCCAGGGACGCCCGGGGCGCGGCCACTCCGGCGGCCGGTCTTTTGCCCGCGCTTCTCTTCGGCGACCGCTCCCGCATAACGCCAGAGCAAAGCGATCTCTTCGCCCGCTCCACCCTGGCCCACAGCCTGGCCCTTTCCGGTTTGCACCTGGGCTTCGCTGGTCTGGCCGGGTTCGCCCTGGCCTCGGCTCTCGGCCGCCTGCGTCCTGGTCTCTGGCTGATCATGCCCCGGCCCAAGCTTGCGCTGCTCCTGTCCCTGCCCTTTGCCGGCCTGTATCTCTGGCTGGGGCAGGCGCCCGTCTCCCTGCTCAGGGCGGCGGCCATGCTCTTTTTTTCGACCGTGCTGCTCCTCAGCAACCGCCCGAGAGTCCTGATCGGCGGCCTGTTCGCGGCCCTGGCCGCGCTGCTGCTCTTCAACCCTCTGTCCCTGTTCGACCTCAGCCTCCAGTTGTCGGCCTTGTGCATCGCCGCCATCGCCCTGGTCCTGCCCTTTCTCACGGCGCTGTCGTCCCGGCTTTTTCCCCCGCCGGACAAAACAGGTCGGCATGTGGGGCCTCTGCCCCGGAAAATGCGGATATGGCGGGCAGCCGTGGTGATGTCCGGCATTTCCCTGGTCATCCAGGTCGCTCTCCTTCCCTTGACGGCAACGGCCTTCGGCGGTTCTGGCCTGCTTTTTCCGCTCAACCTCCTCTGGCTGCCGGTGCTGAGTCTTGTCGTGCTGCCCCTCGCCTTTCTCGGCCTGTTCGCCTCAGCGCTCGGCCTGGAAACGACGGCGGCCTTCATGCTCCAGGGCGCGGCCCTGCCCTGCGACGCCCTGCTCGGGCTTTTACTGTGGCTGGACAAGGCCGGCCTGCTCGCGGCCCCGCTTCTTCCCCGGCCGCATTGGCTGACCGCCGCCGGGTTCTGGCTGCTCTGCCTCGGCATAGCCATGCCGCTGACCCGGCGGATCGGCGCATCGGAAAAGCGGCCGGAGTTTTTCAAGGGCGACATCCTGCTCGTCATTGCCGCCGTCTGTCTGCTGTTGCTGCCGCCGGCCATGGCTGTGCTGGAAAACCGCCGGACCGGCGTCAGCCTGCGCCTGCTCGACGTGGGGCAGGGTCAGGCCGTGCTGCTGGAGTGGACCGGCCTCGACGGAGCGACGCCCCACGGCCGCGTTCTTGTGGACGGCGGCGGCTTCGCCTCGGCCACCTTTGACGCGGGCAAGGCCCTGGTGGCGCCGGTTCTGACCGAAAACGCCCTGCCGCGCCTTGAGGCCGTCATCAACAGCCATCCGGACACGGACCACCTGGCCGGGCTCATTTATATACTGGAACACTTCGCCGTGGGCCGCTACCTTACCAACGGCGACAGCGCCACCGGCGCCCTGGCCGCCCGCGAGGCCAGGGCCCTGGCCGGTTCCGGGCTTGTTCCCGAGCGCCTCGCGGCCGGAGACGCGCTGGAACTTGCGCCGTCATTGCGCCTTGAGGTGATCTGGCCGCCGGAGCATGTCGCGGACGAATTCAAGGGCCACGGCAAAGGAGGGGAGAAGGGCAACAACGCGTCGCTCGTCATGCGCCTTGTCTGGCGGGGAAAACCCCTGGCCCTGCTGTGCGGCGACGCCGAAAGCCCCACCCTGTCGGCGCTGCTGGCGCAGGGCGCGCCGCTTGAGGCGCGGGTCCTTGTGCTGCCGCACCATGGCGCGGCCAGCAGCCATGTTCCGGCCTTTTACGACGCGGCCGGGCCGTCATTGGCCCTGGCCTCGTGCGGCTACGGCAACCAATGGGGCTTTCCGTCCGCCAACGTGCGCCGCTCTCTGCGCGAACGACGCATCCCCCTGCTGACCACCGCCGAATCGGGGCAGATCCGCCTTGTCTGGCGCTCCGCGTCCGCCGCGCCCCTGGTCCGTCCGGCAAGACAGCGGCAATTCTAATTTTGTCGAAGCCAAGTTGATCGCATGTGGGCTCTGCCCACACCCGCCAGGACCTGGCCGGCCCTGGACCCGGCGATTGGGTGGCTGATAGTGGCACCCCTGTTGCTGCGCGCAGCCGGAACCCAAACTGAGGGGGTCCGGGGGAACTCATTTCCCCCGGCGGGGATTCCAAAGGGGCAGCGCCCCTTTGGCCGCCGGAGGCATTGCTTTCGCTTACAGCTGCAACAAGATCACGCCATTTGCGCAAGCGCTGGACAGGGGGTATTGCGGCGCTTGATTCGCTTGAAAAAAAATTATTATTTTCTTGCAGTTCTTTTTTTCACGAGGTAAAAATATATTGTCTCTTGTGATTTGGAAGCGATTCTTTGGGATGGCGCCGGCGTTGTCTGGTCTTGAAAAGAGCTGCGGCAACGGCGTCAAAATATATCAAATTGCGGCAGCGTATTGACGTATTGAGATGAGTGCGTTGAAAAAAATTCGGCCGGACGCTGACGCTCTGCCGGGGGTGACGACATGAAAAGAACGACAAACCATAATTTTCTGAAGAGTTTAGGCCTTTTCGCGGCGGCGCTTCTGCTCCTGCCGGCCCTGCCCGGCGGCGCTTGGGCTTATCCTGATGACGACTTCCGCAATGTGCAGTTTTATAATCCTGAGTATTATGGTATTCCCGAAGAACAACCAGAATGGCTAGATGCCGAGTCGGGTGATGTCCTTGCAACCGACCCCTTCGGTGCTGATAAAGGCCTCATTGTAAAAGGCGGCGGCGGCGATGAAGTCATTGAAGGCATCGTACTCAAAACACAAGGCAATGTGGGCAACTACTCGGTGGCGGGCGGCTATAACCTCAACGGGAACTCCGCC
>JAIRTI010000137.1 GCA_031255035.1 Desulfovibrio sp. | reverse complement strand
CCGGGCCCTGCTTGAGGAAAACGAGGAGTTGCGTCTCGAAATCGAACGCAAGATCATCGAACACCTCGGCATGAACCCCGAGGCCCTGACCATAGCCGAAGACGACCTGGCCGACGAGGCCGAGGCCGCCGCCGAAGAGTTGTAGCCCGGTCCGGCGCAAGACGCGGCCGGACCAGACTCCGTTTTCCCCCGGTCCCGCTTGCGGCATGGGGGAAATGCCTTTGCAGGCCGGGGAGATGGCCCCTCCGGACCCGTGCGGGAGGGGATTATTTTTTGTCGCGGGCGTGCCTTGTCACGCCCGGCGCCTGTTTCATATTCGTCGTGCCGCACAGGAGGGATTCGTGCTGACCACCAATGATATCCGCCGCCGTTTTCTGACTTTTTTTCAGGAACGGGGCCACGAAATTATGCGTTCGTCCTCTCTGGTGCCCAGGGACGACCCGAGCCTGCTCTTCACCAACTCAGGGATGGTGCAGTTCAAAAAGATATTCCAGGGCCTGGAGCAGAGCCCCCACAAGCGGGCGACCACGGCCCAGAAGTGCCTGCGCGTGGGCGGCAAGCACAACGACCTGGAAAACGTGGGCAGAACCGCGCGGCATCACACCTTTTTCGAGATGCTGGGCAATTTTTCCTTTGGCGATTACTTCAAGGAAGAAGCCATCAGGTTCGCCTGGGCCTTCATTACCGAAGAACTGGGCCTGCCTGCGGAGAAATTGTACGCCACCGTCTTTCTGGACGACGACGAAGCCCACGATTTGTGGCTCAAACTCACCAGCATCCCTGAAGAACGCATCATCCGCATGGGCGAGAAGGATAACTTCTGGCGCATGGGCGATACCGGCCCGTGCGGTCCCTGTTCGGAAATTCTCATCGATCAGGGCGAGCACATGAGCTGCGGGCCGGACTGCGGCATCGGCAAGTGCGATTGCGACCGCTTTCTGGAAATATGGAACCTGGTGTTCATGCAGTATAACGAACTGGCGTCGGGCCGGCGCGAGTCGCTGCCCCGGCCCAGCATCGACACCGGCATGGGGCTTGAGCGCATCGCGGCCGTGTGCCAGGGGGTGTACTCCAATTACGACACGGATCTGTTCCGCAACATCATCGGCAAGGCCTGCGATCTGGCCGGCGTGGCCTACAGCAAAAGCGCGCCCGACACCAACGAGACGGACACGGCGCTCAGGGTCATCGCCGACCACAGCCGTTCCATGACCTTCATGGTGGCCGACGGCATCATGCCCTCCAACGAGGGCCGGGGCTACGTGCTGCGCCGCCTGATAAGAAGGGCCTACCGCTTCGGGCGGCTCATAGGCATGCCTTCCGCCTTTCTGTACCTCATGGTGGGCACGGTGGCGGACAACATGGGCGAGGACTTCCCCGAACTTGCCGACTCGCGCGACTTCACGGCCAGGGTGATCCGCGAAGAAGAGGAGCGTTTTGAAAAGACGCTGGACAAGGGTCTGGCCCTGCTTGAGGACGAACTGGGCAGCCTTTCGGAGCGCGCCGAGATGCGCATTCCCGGCGACGTGGCCTTCAAGCTTTACGACACCTACGGCTTTCCCCTGGACATCATCAACGACGTCAGCGAAAAGCGCGGTTTTTCCGTGGATGAGGAAGGCTTCCGCGCTCATATGGGCGAGCAGAAAAAACGGGCCAAGGCGGCCTGGAAGGGCTCGGGCGAGGCCGATATCGTCGGCCGGTTCGCGGTCCTGCTTGAAGAAGGTCTGCGCAGCGCCTTCACCGGATACGACCGGCTGACGGGCGAGTCGCGCATCATCGCCCTCATGGACAGGGACGGTCTGGCCGTCGACAGGCTTTCCAGGGGCGACGAGGGCTGGTGCGTCACCGGGAGCACGCCTTTTTACGGCGCGTCGGGCGGCCAGGAGGGCGATAGCGGTCATCTGGAGTCGAGCCTGGGCAAGGCCGAAGTGACCGATGCGCTCAGGCCCTCGCCCGATCTCATCGTCCATCGCATCACCGTGACCGAAGGCGATGTGCTGCTGGACGCCGAGGCGCGTCTCACCGTCGATGAAGGCCGGCGTCTGGCGTCGGCCCGCAACCACACCTGCACGCACCTTTTGCATGCCGCCTTGCGCGCGGTTCTGGGCGATCACGCCCGTCAGGCCGGCTCTCTGGTCAGCCGCGACCGGCTGCGTTTCGACTTCAATCACATCAGCGCCATGACGGCCGAGGAAGTGGCCGAGGTGGAGCGCCGCGTCAATGCCGCCATCATGGCGGACCGGCCCCTGAACGTGGCCCATTGTTCGTATGAAGAAGCCATCGCCAAAGGGGCCATGGCCCTGTTCGGCGAGAAATACGCCGCGGAAGTGCGCGTGGTGGACATTCCCGGCGAATCCACGGAGTTGTGCGGCGGAACGCACCTGGAGCGCACCGGCCAGGCCGGATTCTTCGCGGTATTGTCCGAATCGGGCGTGGCCGCCGGGGTGCGCCGCATCGAAGCGGTGACGGGCTGGAACGCCATCGCCCTTTTTACCCGGCAGCGGGACGAGCTGCAGGCCGCCTGGCCGCTTGTCAAAGGCAAGCCCGGCGAACTGCCCCAGC
This sequence comes from Desulfovibrio sp., assembly GCA_031255035.1. GTDB lineage: Bacteria > Desulfobacterota > Desulfovibrionia > Desulfovibrionales > Desulfovibrionaceae > Frigididesulfovibrio. The sequence goes on along the minus strand of JAIRTI010000137.1, from coordinate 664 downwards.
GCATACGCGCTTTGCAGGATGAAGCGCGCGGCCTGCGCAAGGACATGGAAAAAACCGTTGCCAGGGCCGCTTCGGATGTGGGCAAAAACCTTATGGACCATCTGGAGACCGTTGCCGGGGTTCCCTTTCTGGCAACCCGGACCTCGGCCCCCAATATCAAGGCCCTGCGTGAACTGGTGGACGACGTGCGCTCGAAACTGCCGTCCGGCGTCATCTGCCTCACCGCCGAGGACGGCGAGGGCAAGGTGAGCATGATTGTAGCCGTCACCCGCGACCTGCACGCCCGCTTCACGGCGCCGGTCCTGATCAAGGCGGCTGCCGAAGCCATCGGCGGCTCCGGCGGCGGCCGGCTCGATCTGGCCCAGGCCGGGGGCGCCAATCCGGCGGGCATTGACGCGGCCTTTGCCCTGCTCAAAAAAAGCCTGGAATAGGGCCTTTCTTTTGAGCGCCCGGTATGGCGCTCACGGTCTGATGAAAAAATAATTCCCAAGCACTTGTTATCGACTTAAATTCATGTTTCTAATAGAACGTATCGCGCTTGCACTGCAATGACGCGATTTTTCCGGCAACCGCGTTCGGCGCTCCTGTGCCGAAACTGGCCGGATGCCTGGAATAAGCCGTTTTCCCGGCTGCGAGCAGCCGTGTTGGAGACATGCCATGAGTG
>JAIRTI010000086.1 GCA_031255035.1 Desulfovibrio sp. | reverse complement strand
TTGGGTTCCGGCTGCGCGTATCAACATGGCAACACTCCCGTCACCCATTCGCCGGGTCCAGGTACGAAGCTGGGGCCGGCAAGGCCCTGGCGGGTGTGGGCAGAGCCCACATGCGATCATATTGGCTTCGACAACAGAACCGCCGATCAAATTGGCTTCGACAAAATCAGAATTACCGGCGGCCGGGGGGTCACAGTTCAAAGGCTTCGCGGATGCGGTCCGCTGTCGGCTCGGCGAACAGGCTTTCCTTGAGCGTGGCGGCGCGCGCGCCATGATCGGGCGAAGAGCGTGCCCGCTCAAGACGCTCAAGGGCCGCCGCCGCGTCCTCGGGGCGGGTCACGCGCTCCCAGAACAGGCCCCGGCCCTCCTCCGGCAGATAGTTCAGGGCCAGATCCGGCTCGTCCTCGTCCGCAAACAGCACCGGCACGCCGAGGGCGGCCGCCTCGGCCAGAGTGCCGGAGCCAGCGCCGAGAACCGCCGACGCTGAGGCCAGAGCGGCGCCGAGAGCGCCGTAGGAAAAAAGGGCGTTGCCGGGCAGCAGGTCCGCGAAATCTTCGCGGCGGGTGGCCGGATGAAAGCGGTAGAGAAGTTCCTGGCCGGACCGGGCCATGCCCAGAGCCAGTTTAAGCACCCGGCGCGTCTCGGCCGGGTGATAGGAAAGCAGAACCAGCACGGCCCCGGCCTTTTCGTCCCGGTTCCGCTTCGGGGCGCGCGGTTGCGAACGGCCGGGCTCATAGAGGTGGGCGTACCGCAAGGCCGGACCGACCGCATACGGCCGCGCCGAGTCTTCGGGCAGGAAAAACGCGCCGTTGACCAGCGCCTTGTCCGGCGCGAGCCCCAGGGCGGCTTCCGCGTCATCCGGGTGATTATTCAGCAAGGCGCCCGGCCAGACAAAAAGCTGGGCGCCGATAGTCCGGACATGGAATCCGCTTTTGGCTTCGGCCTGCGCCAGCCCCCGGTAAAAGGCCTTGTTCACGGTCTGGTTTTCATACCAGGAGACCAGCAGCGGCTCGCCCCCCCTTTTGGCGCGGCCCGCCGCCAGAAGCAGCCCCAGACGTCGACCCGCCAGCCGTCTTGCTTCCCCGGACAGGACGCATTGCCCGGCGCTCTCCAGCAGGGCGGCGCGGATGCAGAACTCGGGCGAGCCGGGCTCGTGGCCGCGCAAGGCGCGCGCCAGTCTCCATAAAGAAAAAGGATAGAGCAGCGCGTGTCTGATCAAGAGCAGCCAGTCGGCAAAGGTAAGCAGTTGCAGGTCGCACAGGCCGCCGGACGCGGCCAGCACCCGCAGCGCCTTCCAGGCCACCGCCGGATTGCGGCTGCCGTAAAGGCGATACAAAGGCAGGACCAGCCATCCGCGCGCTTTCGCGGCCTCGGCCAGGCCGGGCAGGTAGCGTTCCTGATAGACGCCGTCCGCCGCGATTCCGGGCAGCACGGCAAAGGTATCAAGGAGCAACAGCCGTTCGCCCGGCCCGGCCCCGGCCAGATCTTCGGGCGAGCCTGCGCCCATAAGCCGGAGCGCCATGGCGCAGAACAGCATGAACACGCAATGCAGGCCGTTGGCGGCCGCGTAGCGCAGCGCCGTCAGGGCGAGCCGGACGGGACCGGACGCCGGGGCTGCGGTGCCGGGCGGGGGCTGTTGACGCAGAAAACGCTCAAGAACGCCGCCGTAATTCGGCGCTTTGGACAGCAGCGGGCAGGAGAGCAGGCGCTCGTCGGCAAAGGCGCGGGCGTTTATGCGGGAAAAAGCTTCAAATAATTCTCGCGGGCGGCCTGAAGGGCGCATCAGGCGCCGCCCGCGTCGGTCTGTTCCAGATACCAGGCGTACATGCGCTCAAGGCCTTCATCCAGGCTGATTTCCGCTTCATAGCCAAGGTGCTTGGCCGCCATGGCGCCGTCGGCGTGTATGCCGAACAAGTCGCCGGGAGTGCTGCCGGAATACTCCACCGTGACCGGATCCTTCGACAGGGTTCGCAAGCGCTCCACCATATCCCCCACCTGAATCTTGCCGCTGCCGCCGATATTCAGAATCCTGCCGCAGGATTGCTCGCGGGAAAGGCACAGCAAAAAGGCCCGCACCACGTCGTCGATGTAGACGAAATCGCGGTAGCGGTTGGGGTGCCCCTTGATATGGATATGCTTGTCTTTGACCATCATGGCCATGAAGATGCTGACCATGCCCTGGCGCAGATTGCCCATGTTCTGCCCCGGCCCGTACACGTTGAAAAGCCGGAGCGATGTGGAGCGCATGCCGCGCGCCTCGTAAAGGCGCAAATAATTCTCACTGGCCAGCTTGCCCGTGCCGTAAAACGATTCCGGCACGGCGCGGGCGTCTTCGGCCACCGGCGCGTCAGGCTGGCTGCCGTAAACCGACATGGTGCTGGCGTAGATCAAACGAGAACAACCGTGAGCCAGACCGAAGCGCAACAGATGCAGGGTGGATTCGGTGTTCGTCCGCAAGTCGTATACCGGGTCGTCAAAACTGATTTCGCCGCTGCTCTGCCCGGCTATGTGAAAGATGGCGTCATACGCTTTTTGTGGCAGCGCGTCCGCGTAGACGCGCTCATCCGCGCAGTCTCCTTCGACAAAAACAACGCCGCCCGGCACCTTCTCCCTGAAACCAGTGCGCAAATTGTCCAGGCCCACAACCTCATGCCCCTGCCGGACCAGAGCCCCGGCAAGGGCCGAGCCGATAAAACCGGCAACGCCGGTAACCAGATAGAGCGCCATGGCAACCTCCCTGCCTCTGTTACTGAACGGATCCCCCCGCGCACGGCTTGTTTTCCGTCCGTTTGCCTTCAGCGCGGCGCGGCAAGCCCGGCAAAAAAATACGCGCTATTGTCCGCGCGGGCAAGCATGATTCCCGAGCATCAGCAATTCTCATTTTGATGAAGCCAGCCAGTTTGCATG
>JAIRTI010000072.1 GCA_031255035.1 Desulfovibrio sp. | reverse complement strand
CCGGACCCCGCCGGGGGACCTGATTGCCCCCGGACCCCCTCAGTTTGGGTTCCGGCTGCGCGTATCAACAGGGCAACACTCCCGTCACCCAATCGCCGGGTCCAGTACGAAGCTGGGGCCGGCAAGGCCCTGGCGGGTGTGGGCAGAGCCCACATGCGATCAAATTGGCTTCATCAAAATGAGAATTGCTGCTCCTTTGCAATCAATGCGGTTTTCACATATGCTGTTTGTGGAATTGTTCATTCCGCTGCCGCCCTGGCCGGATGAACGCCGCCGGGCTCGTTCCGGCTCAAGGAGAGTATCCGTATGCCACATGTTTTTTCATGCCTTTATATCGTTCTGGCCCTGCTGGGATTATGCGCTGCCCCCGGTCTCGCGCCCCGCAACGCCGACGCTTCGCCGGCCGTTTTCGCGTCCATTCTTCAGACCGCCGGCAGCGCCGCCGAAGACGTCGGCTTTCTGGTCATGGGCGGGGGCCGCGAAGAAGCCGCCCTGGCCGACAGAGGATCGGGCGAGGCGGCCTCTTTGCCGGAACAGTTTTTGAGCGGCTCTTTTGTGGGCGCGCTCTTTGGCTATACCTATACGGGCTTTGGCGCTGCCGACATGTTGGCTCTGGCGCTGCTGGCCTTTCTGGTGTTCAAGGCCGCGCGCGGGCCGGCGGACAAGGCGGGTGACCGTTTTACGCTGCATAGCCGCGGCAACGCCTCCACGGAGATTCCCGAGGACTTTCCCGCTGAGGATGGCTTTGAGGATGGCTTTGCTGACGATGATGAGGCGGCCCCGCGCCGGCGGCGCGACAATCCGTCCCGGTCCGGCGACTCCCGCGACAACCCCTGGTCGCGGCGCATGGGCGGACACAGCGGCGCTTCGGGCAAAGAATCGCCCTGGACAAGGAGCGAACCGCCCGTTAGAAAACCCACCGTCCGGGATCAGGCCGATGCCATGTGGGCGCACCTGAGCAGCAAGCAGCGGGACGAGGAGCAGCCCGGCTGTGCCGTGGGCGAGGACACCGTGCCCGCTGACTTTAACGTGGCCGACTTCCTGGAAGGTGCCCGGGCTTTGTATGTGCGGCTGCAACAGGCATGGGCCGCGCGGCAGGTGGAGGAACTCGCCCCCTTTGTCACGCCCGGCATGCTCTCGCTGCTGCAACGCCAGGTGCGGAAGGACCCGGAACCATCAACGGTCGATATCGCCCTGGTCAACGCCGCCTTGCAGGATGTGAAGGAGCGGGATGACGGCGAAGAGGCCCTGGTTCACTTCAACGTCCTCATGCGCGCCGGCGACGCGGCGCAACCCGGTGAAGTCGATGAAGTCTGGCGCTTCGTCCGGGGCGGCGACAGCAAGGGCATGTGGCGGCTCGCCGGCATCGAGACCCCCTGAACCGGCCCTTAGAGGGGATCACCCATGCGCAAAAAAAAGGTTCTGCATGTCGGATGCGGCCCGCACGGCACGGAAAAATTGCACGAAAGCTTTCAGGGCCGCGACTGGGAAGAACTGCGCCTGGACATCAACCCGGACGCGCGCCCGGATATCGTGGCCAGCATCACGGACATGGCCGCCGTGCCCAGCGGTTCCTGCGACGCCCTGTACTCCTCGCACAACCTTGAGCATCTGGCGCCGCACGATCTGCCCCTGGCCCTTGGGGAATTTTACCGGGTGCTGCGGCCCGAGGGCTTCGCGCTCATCACCCTGCCCGACCTGGAGCAGGCCGCCGAGGCCATCGCCTCGGGCAGAGCCGAAGAGGCCGTGCTGATGACCAACATGGGGGCTATCACGCCGTTGGACATACTTTACGGCTTTCGGCCGTTGCTGGCCGCCAATCCGTATATGGCGCACCGTTTCGGCTACACGGCCGCGACCCTGGAAAAAGCGCTCAGACAAGCCGGGTTCGGACATGTGCTGGTGAGCCGCGATGGTGAATTCAATCTCTGGGCCGTTGTCTCGCCCAAATCCCTGGCATCGGACGCCGACGCGGCCGATGAAGAAAAAAGCGACACGTAAAGGTTTTTATGGACGACAGCATATTCGGACTTTCACCCAGGCGGCTGACCGGCAAAGCGGCGCACCCGGGAGCGTGGGTCACGCTCACCCCTCTGGGGGGCCTCGGCCAGATCGGCATGAACTGTATGGTCTGGAGCACGCCGCAAGCCAAGGTCATCGTCGACTGCGGCCTGATGTTCCCCACCGACTATCATCTTGGCGTCGATGTGGTCATCCCCCGCTTCGATTACATCCTTGAAAGCAAGGAGGATATACTCGGCATCGTTCTGACGCACGGGCACGAAGACCATATCGGGGCTTTGCCGTGGCTGGCGCCGCATTTGTCCGTGCCCATTTACGGCTCGCCCTTCACCCTGACCCTGGTGGAACACAAGCTGCGCGAGCGCGGCCTTCTCAACAGGGTCAAGCTGGTCACGGTGGGCCCCTCGGCCCCGCTGACGTTGGGCGACATGACCTTTCATTTCATCCCCGTGTGCCACAGCATCATAGACGGCTACGCCCTGGGCGTGGAAACCCCGGCCGGGAAAGTGGTGCACACCGGTGATTTTAAAATCGACCCCAAACCCCTGGACGGTCCGGGCACCGACCTGGGGGCCTTTCGAGCTTTCGCGGGCAAGGAAGGGGCGGCCTTGCTGCTCTCCGATTCCACCAATGTCGAGCGCGAAGGCCGTTCCCTGTCCGAACGGGAGGTTCTGGTCAATTTGCGCCACCTGTTCAAAGAGGCGCGCGGGCGCATCATCGTCACCCTGTTCTCAAGCCATATCCAGCGCATCCAGGAAGTGTTCGACTGCGCGGACGAAACCGGCAGAAGCGTGGTGGTGGGCGGCAGAAGCCTGGTCAACAACATCGGCATGGCCCAGGAACTGGGCCGCCTGCGTCCGCCCGAACATCTGTACGTTGACGCCTCGGCCATTCCGCCTCTCAGCGACGACAAGGTTGTCCTGCTGGTCACCGGCTCGCAGGGCGAGCCGTTGTCGGCCCTCTCCCGTATAGCTACCGGCGGCCACAGGAACCTGTCCATCCATGAGGGAGACATGGTGATCATGTCCTCGCGCCTCATTCCGGGCAACACCATGGCCGTCAACACCCTGGTCAACAACCTCTACCGGCTCGGGGCCGAGGTATACTACGACAAGGAACACCCCGTGCACGCCTCGGGCCACGCCCAGCGGAAGGAACTGGTCGAGATGATCAAAGCCGTGCGGCCGCGCTGTTTTGTCCCGGTACACGGAGAATACCGCCACCTGGTCAAGCATGCGCGCCTGGCCGTCGGCAGCGGCGTCTCCGAAGCGAAGGCCGTGGTCATTGAAAACGGCCAGCCCTTTACGATTACGCCCGCCGGCATCACACTGGAAGAGCCCATCCAGGCCGAGTTCATCCTGGTGGACGGCAAAGGCGTCGGCGACGTGGGCCAGGCAGTGCTCAAGGAGCGCCACGTCCTCGGAGGCGAAGGCATGGTGCTGGTGGTGATGGTGCTGGACGAAGACACCTGGTCCATCCTTTACGGGCCCGAAATGCTGTCCAAAGGCTTCGTGTTCGAACAGCGCTACGATTATCTGCTTGAGGACGCCAAATGCCTGGTGCTGGACGCCATTGAAGGCCACGCGCCCGGAGACATGGGAAAACTCCAGGAACGCATCAGAACGTCCCTGCGGCGTTTTTTCCGCAATATCCTCGACCGCGACCCGGTCGTTGTGCCCATCGTGACGGCGGTGTGAGGCTTACGCCTGCCCGGAGCGGTTCCGGGCGTCCCGGCCTACTCCCCGGCCCTGTGCCCGTG
>JAIRTI010000016.1 GCA_031255035.1 Desulfovibrio sp. | reverse complement strand
AGCATGCCGAAAAGCGATTTCCCGCCGAGTTTGGATTCCATGTCCGCCATAAGCTCGGCCAGCGCGGCGTTGGCGTCAAGGAGCTTTCGAAAACGGGCGTAGCGCTTTCGGAAGATTTTGACCACGCCCTTGTCCGCTGGCGCGGTCCCGGACGCACTGCCGGCCTTGAACAGGCGAGAGCGAATCTTATGCCAGATCATAACTCCCCGGGAAAGGACGGGCGCCGCGACAAACGGCGGCGGTTTTCAAGCGTTCAGCGCTTATTGATTGGCTACGGCCACATAGCGGGTGCCGGGTCCGGCGCCCACTCGTTGAAGAATACCGCGTTCCACCAGTTCCCGCAAATCATTCTGGGCCGTTCTTGAGGAAAGCTCCATGCCGACAACGGTCTCGTATTCGGCCCTGCTTATCTCGCCGTGCTGCCGCACAAAGGCCAAGGCCCGCAACTGCCGCTCGCTCAATCCCTTAGCCGGATCGACCGAAAGCCCCGGCCGGGCTTCATGCGGCGGCGCGGCTTCCACGGCATCGCCGTAGCCTTCATATCCTCGTCCGGGGGCCTCCGGGCGGGCGGGCGCAAACTGATCCCCGGGCGGCGGCCAAAGCGGCTCGGGCCCATGCCCGGCATTGCCGTCGCTTGCGGCCTCCGGCGCGCGGGCTTCGGCAAAATTACGCTCCGCCTCAGCGCCGGAAAGCGGCGCGGAGGCCGAACGCCGCCCCTGGCCTTCGGCGGAGTGGATTTTCTCGGCCAGCACCCGTGGCGCTATGGGTTTGGCGTAGGTTCTGTAGGCGTCCTGCTCCAGCGTGATGTGCTGGCGCAAAATAAGGTCGCCTTCCACAAAGGCCATGGCCCGCGTCAGACAGTTTTTAAACTCCCGCACGTTGCCCGGCCAGTCATGCGCGGCCATGAGGTCAAGGGCCCCCAGGGAAAGTCTGGCTTCCGGCCGCCCCAGAGCCACGGCCGCGTCATGAATGCAAAAAGCCGCCAGCTCCGGGATATCTTCCTTGCGATGCCGCAAAGGCGGCGTTTCTATGCTGATGATCGCGAGCCGGTAGTACAGATCCTCCCGGAAGGTTCCCGCGCGCACGCATTCGCGCAGGTCGACGTTGGTGGCCGCCACAACTCTGGTGGTGAATTCGATCTCCTCATCCGTGCCCAGGGGCCGTATGCGCCGGATCGACAGAGCCCGCAAAAGAGATTGCTGCACTTTCAGGGAGGCGTTGGCGACTTCGTCCAGATGGAGCGTCCCGCCGTCAGCGGACAGAAAGGCCCCTTTACGATCGTTCCGGGCCTCTGTGAACGCGCCTTTGACATGGCCGAAAAGGGCGTCCAGCAGCAGGTTTTCGTCAAGCGCCCCGCAATTGATGGATATGTACGGGCCGCTTGAGCGCGCGCTGGCCTTGTGTATGGCCGCCGCCACCAGTTCCTTTCCCGTGCCTGTCTCGCCCCAGACGAGCACATCGGTGCCGGCTCTTGCCGCCTTGCCCACATGCTCCCGCACCTCGCGGATCAAAGCGCTGGAGCCGATCAGCCCGAACTCGGGAGCGGCAATCGCGGCTCTGGCCGACGCAAGATCCACCGGCAACCGCGAGCGCGCCTGCCGCCTCTCCCGGCTGATGTGATCCAGCTTGTCGCGGGTGCTGATGCCGGCCGCGATCATATTGTTCAAGGCGGACTGGAATTGACGCTGCTCTTCGCAGGCCGGGGTGACGTCAATGAAGTCAAGCGAGCCGGCATCCGCCATGCGCGTAAGCTCGGCAGCCATGCGCCGTATGGGTGAGGCCAGTTTTCTTCCCACCCAGAAGGCGGACAGTCCGAAAATCAGCAAGGAGGCCACCGTGATGGTCAGAAAATAATTGGCCAGGCGTAAAAACGCGGCCAGAGGCAGTGCCGACGTTTCAAAAAAGGCGATGCCGCCAAGAGGCGTCGCCGGGCTACTGTCATCGTCGGCGAACAGCACCGGCGCGAAACACAAACGCCCGGCCGCCCCGACATGGGCCGCGGTATATCTGTCAGCGGGCGCCGGAATCGAACCCGAACGCCCGGAAGCGACTTCCGTCACCATCCGCCAGAAATTGTCATGCCCGGTCCAGGGCCGGAACGCGGCGTCATAGCCGGCGCGGCCGAAATCGCCCGAATAGCCTTCGCGCGCTATATCAGGAAGATAACTCATGTTTCCGGTGCTGCCCATTTCAAAGAGGATCCAGCCTCTGGTATCAAAATAAAAGGACAGTTGAAGGGAACCCTCCTGTATGGGCATGCGCAAGGGCGAGTCTGTTTTCATGAATTCCGCCAGACGGTTGCGCATGGCCTCCAGATCAACCCCGAGAATCAGCAGGCCGGCGCCGTCCGGAAACGCGAAAGCCATGCGCAGCACCGGAACTCTGGCCTCGTGGCCGGGGGCGCCCGTGGCCGTCTCACTGAAAAAAACCGGCGAATAGATCATGGTCCGGCCCGGCTGGGGCAGGGAGGCGCCTGCCTGTTGTAAAGGCGAATACGCGCCGGAGGAGGCGTAAGCGACGGTATGTTCCGTGAAGCCGTCTTTATCGCGCAAGAGCATAAAGCCCTCTCCAAGGGCTCGCTTGAAAGTGATTTCCTGCACCAGGGGAGCGTTATCCTGAAAATATCCTTCCAGATTGCCGGCCAGTCCCTGCGCGATCTCCGCATCCGGCTGATCGTCAAACAATTCTGATTGCGCGATACGGACGAGGCTTCGGCGCATCTGCGCCAGGCTGTCGCTCATGCGCGAGGCCTGGATCTTGGCCTCAAGCAGAGGCACCGATTCAAGCGAATTCATCAGCACAACCTCAGAAGCCCTGTACCCGAGCCAGGTTGAGACCAGGGCAATCATTATTCCCAGGGGGACCGTAAGCAGGGCGAAACGTAAGGCCAAAGGCCATTCAGAGGTGTTGCGCGATAAACGCAGAGATTTGCCGGACGGCAGGGTACGAAGAAAGCGCATTCAGCCTCCATCGCGCAA
>JAIRTI010000247.1 GCA_031255035.1 Desulfovibrio sp. | reverse complement strand
TTGGGTTCCGGCTGCGCGCAGCAACAGGGCAGCACTTGGGTTCCGGCTGCGCGTAGCAACAGGGCACAACTACAGTCACCCAATCGCCGGGTCCAGGTACGAAGCTGGGGCCGGCAAGGTCCTGGCGGGTGTGGGCGGAGCCCACATGCGATCAAATTGGCTTCGACAAAATCAGAATTGCTGTCCGCCTTGCCTTCTTTTTGACAAGCGGCATGCCCGGGGCTATGCATGAACAGGGCTTTATGGCGGTTCTGCCGCCTCCATGGCGGCCTGTCATTACCTCAGGCAAAACCCGGTCTCTTTGCCGGTAAAGGCGTTTCATGCGGCAGTCATCGCTTTCCCTTCCGCCGGGACCGGACAATCTGGGCGCGCGTCTGGCCATGTTCCTGCTGGCTATCCCGCTTATCGGCATCGTGCTTGTGGTGCTGGCCGCCCTGGACATGGCGGGACTCGCCCCTGTGGACATGCGCCAGACCTTTGCCGGGGTGGTGCTCGGCGCCGGCCTTTTGCTGTTGCTGGTCACCAGCGGCCTCTGGTTCATTATTTCCAGGGAAGTGCTGCGGCCCCTCCAACAGATACGCGGCGAAGCTTCGGAGGAACGCGGCGCCGGCCTGGGCCAGGTGGCGGCCACCATGCGCGAACTGCGCGAGGCCGTGCACAGAACCCAGGCGGAACTGGACGAAAGCAACCGGAATCTGCGCCATGTGGAAAAACTGGCTATGGTCGGCAAGCTGGCCGCCGGCGTGGCCCATAGCGTGCGCAACCCGCTGACCTCGGTCAAACTGCGGCTGTTTTCGCTTGAGCGCAGCCTCAGCCTTGACGGCGAGCGCCAGGAGGATTTCGCCGCCATTGCCGACGCCATCCGGCACGTGGACGGCATTGTCAGCAATTTTCTCGAATTTTCCCGGAGGCCGGCCCTGAAGCTTGAGAGAGTGTCGCCCTCGCGGGTGCTTGACGCGACTCTGCGCCTTATAGAAAGCCGTCTGGAGGCTTTTCCCGTCAGGCTTTCGGTCCTGCGTAAAAAGGACCTGCCCGAACTGTACGCCGATTCCGAGCAACTGCGCGAAGCCCTTCTGAACATCTTGCTCAACGCCTGCGAAGCCATGGACTATGACGGGTGCCTGGTTGTCGAAGAAGCGTTGCGAAGCGGCGGCGGCAGCAGGTCGCTGTTCGCCTGCATCCGGGTGAAGGATACGGGGCCCGGCATTGACAAGGACGTGATGCCGGATATCTTCACGCCTTTTTTCAGCACCAAGGAGCAAGGCACCGGCCTCGGCCTGCCCATTGCCAAAAGCATCCTTGAGGAACACGGCGGCGACATAGAGGTGTCCTCATCCGCGGAGGGCACGGTTTTTACCCTGCTTATACCCCTGAACACGCCCCATTTTCCCAGAGGCCACAGGGCCGATATCGCAGCGCCCGAATAAAAAATAAGCGCTTCCTTAATTCTCCGTCCGGGAACATTTTCCCCTTTGAAGGCCTTTCGCAAACGCGGCTACCTGTGTACAGTACGCCTCTACAGACCACGCGCCGCGAAACGGGCCGACGCGGCTTCCGCGCATAAAGATCTTCAACAAGTGAGGATATCATGAAAAAAATACTTTTCTGCTTCGCCTTGCTCATCGCCTTTGCCACGGGCGCTAAGGCCGCTGACGACAAAACCATTATCGTCGGGGTCACGCCCTTCCCGCACAAGGAAATCATGCTGATAGCCAAGCCGTTGCTCGCCAAAGAGGGCTACGCGCTGGAGATCAGGGATTTTTCGGACTACGTCCAACCCAATGTCAACCTTGCCGAAGGCTATCTCACGGCGAATTTTTTTCAGCACATCCCTTATCTGGACAATATGAACCAGGAAAAGAAGCTGGATCTTGTCTGGGTGGCGAAAGTGCATATCGAGCCTCTCGGCTTGTATTCCAAGAAAATCAAGAGTCTGGATGAACTGAAGGCTGGCGACGTGATCTCGGTGCCCAACGATCCGACCAACGGCGCCAGAGCCTTGCGGCTTCTTGAAAAACACGGCCTTATCACCCTGAAGCCCGGCGAACTGGTCACGGCCAGAGACGTCGTGGACAACCCGCGCGGGCTCAAGCTTATAGAGCTTGAAGCCGCTCAACTGCCACGCACTCTGGTTGATGTGACCGCTTCGGTCATCAATACCAACTTCGCTGTTGAGGCCGATCTCGTGCCGTCGCGTGACGCCATCATCATTGAAGGCGAAGATTCGCCTTATGCCAATGTCCTCGTCGTGCAGGCCAAGGAAAAAGACAGTCCGAAAGTGCGGGCGCTGATCAAAGCCGTCACGTCCCCTGAGGTCAAAGCTTACATCGCCAAGGAACTGGAACCCAAAGGCATTGTCGCCGCGTTTTAGAGCGGATTAACTTTGAAACGCGATGCCTCCGGCGGCCGGGGCTTTGCCCCGGACCCCATCAGGGGAAATGATTTCCCCCGGACCCCCTCAGTTTGGGTTCCGGCTGCGCGTATCAACATGGAAACACTCCCGCAACCCACTCGCCGGGTCCTGGGCCGGCAGGGCCCTGGCGGGTGTGGGCGGCACCCACATGCGAACTCGCCGGCTTCATCAAAATGAGAATTGCTGCTATGTGCTAACCGACCATGACTGAACCGAACACCAAATCTGACGCGCAACCGGCAAAGGGCCAGCCAGGCGAGCCCGTTGCCGGAATTCCGGCGTTGCCGGAAAAGCAGCGCCGCGAACTCTGGCTTTACATTGCCGTGTCCATTGTGGCGGTGGAACTGCTGCTGGGGGTGGGCGCGATCCTCTACTCTTTCGTGGGCATCACCCCTGACGCTTCCGGGCAGCGGGTGTTCTCGTTCCCGTGGCTGATCTGGGGCGCCTTGTCGCTGATCGTGCCGACGCTGGTGCTGCTGCTGGTCCATTCAGCGGACGT
>JAIRTI010000244.1 GCA_031255035.1 Desulfovibrio sp. | reverse complement strand
TATGGCGGCGAGGAATACCGGAACTCTCTGCAAGCTCTACCTGAGTAAGACCTTCACGGTGACGTGCGCCGGAAAGAAAGACGGAAGGCAGTTTATTCTCTATGACTTTGAAATAACTTGTATCATGCCAAGGAATTGAACCCTCGACCTGCTGATTAACAGTCACCCGTTCCAACTCTTCAAAGCCGAGAGAGCGCATAGCCTCAAGAGCCCGCTCCTGCATGGCAATAGGCCCCGTAAAGGTCATGCTGACCGAATCAGTATGGGGCTTTTTCATGTGTGCCTGCATAGGTCACCTCCACTTGAACACCAATTTCTGTTTCTACCCAAACCGCAACATACGTCAGTTTGCCTTTTTTGAGATGGCAATGGTGCGTGTTCAACCCAAGCTTGCTATAATTAGGCCAGTCGCCGCGTACGGGGCCACCTTCTTCAATATCAGCGATGAGCAATGCCGGAATTTTTTTCACCCGCTCCGGCAATTTCGGGAAAGTCTTCGCTGCTTTCCGTGAAAGCGCAACGTGCCAAAAATTCTGTGTCATGCGTTCCTCGTATAGTCATTGTACTAATTATTGGTGCAGAGTCAAGTTCACTTTTTTGATGCTGAGAGATATCTCAATTCATGCGCTACTTATCTCTGTCATATCATTTGCGCGCGACAAATTGCTGTCGGAGCGCTTGACGGCTCGCCGGGAATAGAGGAAATTCATTTCCGTCGAAGTCTGGCCGACGCGCCGCTCCGCTTCATGGGCGGACGCGGAAACGCCAGGCCTTTCCACCTATTTTCTTTAAGGATAACGCATGTCATTTCTCAAAAGCAGCACCAGCTTCACCCGCTTCCGCATCAGCGAACCGGTCCCGGCGACGCTTTGGCCTGAAGTTGTTGACAGGTTGCGGCGCAACGGTTTTACCGACATCGACGAACTGCCGGAAGACCGTTCTTTCGGGTGGACGGCCTTTGAAGATATTCTGGACCTCGGCTTTTCCGCGAATCCGGTGGAAAAAGGGCACTACCTCGCTTTTTGCCTGCGGCTTGACACCAGGCGCGTGCCCCCGGCCGTCCTGAAAAAACACGTTGCCGTGGCCTTGAAAAAAGAAGAGGCGCAGAACCGGGAAATGGGCAAAAAGTTCGTCTCCAGGGAGCGCCGGAAGGAAATCCGGGAACAGGTCGAACTGAGCCTGAAAAGACGTTTTCTCCCCATACCCGCCTATTTCGAGGTCATCTGGAACACGGCCGAATCCCTGGTATACGTGGCTTCCAGCCAGCAAAAAATCCTGGACCTCTTTGAGGAGTGCTTCGTGAAAACATTCGAGCTGCACATCGTGCCCCAATCGCCGTACGAGCTTGCCCAGCGCCTCGTCAAAGACGGCGCGGCCCTTGACGCGCTTGAGGCCACGCAATTCGCCTGATCCCTTCAGCCTATCGGAAACTATATGAGCGATACACCGTATATCGGCCAGACCGCGGATCTTGTTCTCGGGCAGGAGTTTCTCACCTGGCTCTGGTTTCGCAGCGCCACCGGCGCCATTTTCAATGACGCCAAAGGCGCGCCGTTTACCGTCAGTATGGAGCAGCGCATTGTCGTGCAAGGCGGCGAAGGCGACCATGTGGAAACCGCCAGTGTCTCCGGCGTGGATTCCGAACTGCGCGAGGCCCGGCTGGGACTGACCACCGGCAAAAAAGTCACGCGGGCTCTGCTGCGTTTCGAACGCGGGCCCGAAGAATGGCAGGTGACGCTGAAGGCCGCCGACTTCGCCCTGGGCAGCCTGAAAACGCCGAAAATTGAAAGAAACGACAGAGACGCCGACCCGGACGCCCTGCTTCTGGAAAAACTCTCCCTGGTGGAAAGTTGCCTGGAACTGACGGATTCCGCTTTCGCTGCCTTTCTCGCCGTGCGCCTGGACGCCCCCTCCTGGAAAGACGAGGTGGAGCGTCTGCGCCAGTGGATGCGGACCTGAGTTGAAGAATATCATAATGACCATCCGCGCGCGCTGATACCGTCACTGGCAGGTAACTCCCGTTGGCTTCATTCTGGTACATACTCGCGGCGGTCCTTCTCGCCGCCATCGCCGGCCTCTACTGGCTGGCGCCGGTCCGGCCCGGCTTTTCGGCCGCGCTGGCCGGGCGGGTACTGCAAAAGACCCTGTGGCTCCTGCTTGTTTTTATCGGCATCACGCTTGTCAGTTTTTTTGTGATTCACCTCGCCCCCGGCTCGCCCACGGATCTTGAAACCACGCTCAACCCCCTGGCGGACGCCGCCGCCCAAAAACGGCTCGAAGAGTTTTACGGACTGGATAAGCCCTTGTACCAACAATATTTTACCTGGATGGGCAAACTCTTCCGCCTCGATTTCGGCAATTCCATGAGCAGCGACGGCAGGCCGGTGCTGGACAAAATCGTCGAACGCCTGCCCCTGACCCTGTGGCTCAACGTCACCACCCTGCTGCTCACCCTGCTGCTGGCCATACCCATAGGGGTTCTCGCGGCCAGAGGCAGGGGGCGCTGGTTCGACAAAGGCACGACCCTGTTCGTTTTTGTCGGCTTTGCCACGCCCAGTTTCTGGCTGGCGCTGATGCTCATGGTCTTTTTTTCCATTGAGCTGCGCTGGCTCCCCCTTTCAGGCCTGACCTCGCTGGATTACGCCTCGCTTTCGCTTCCGGGCAAGGTTCTGGACCTCATGAAACATCTGGCCCTGCCGGTGTTTGTGGCCACCTTCGGCAGCCTGGCCGGCATGTCGCGCTTTATGCGGTCCTCAATGCTGGAAGTCCTGCGCCAGGACTATATACTGACCGCGAGGGCCAAGGGGCTGCCCGAACGGGTGGTGCTGTTCCGCCACGCCCTGGCCAACGCCTTGCTGCCGGTCATCACCCTGCTCGGGCTCTCGATTCCGGGACTCATCGGCGGGAGCGTGATTCTTGAACAGATTTTCGCCCTGCCCGGCATGGGGCAGTTGTTTTACGGCGCGGTCATGGCCCGTGACTACCCCCTGATCATGGGGAACCTCGTGCTCGGGGCCGTCCTGACCCTGGCCGGAAACCTGCTGGCCGACTTCTGCTACGGCCTCGCCGATCCGCGCATCCGGACCGGCGAGGCCCAAAGGCGGGCCGGACCGTGAGCGTCAGGCCGCCGCTCCGGCATCTCAAACGCAACCCCCTGCTCCTGCTGGGTCTGGCGCTCGTCGGCGTCATCAGCTTTGCCGCGATTTTCGCGCCCCTGCTGGCAACACATCAGCCTCTGGCTCAGGATCTGGATACCATTCTGGCGTCGCCTTCGGCCGCGCATTGGCTCGGCACGGATGAATACGGCCGCGACGTCTATTCGCGCATGCTATACGGGGCCAGGGTTTCTCTCTGGGTCGGCTTTGTCTCGGTGGGCATCGCCGTGACCATCGGGCTGTTTCTCGGTCTGGTGGCCGGCTGGTTCCGAGGGCTTATTGATGAATGCATCATGCGCTTTGTCGACGTCATGCTCTGCTTTCCTTCCTTTTTTCTGATTCTGGCGGTGATCGCCTTTCTTGAGCCGAGCCTGTTCAATATCATGGCCGTCATCGGCCTCACCTCCTGGATGGGCGTGGCCCGGCTGGTGAGGGCCGAAACCCTGTCGCTGCGGGAGCGCGAATTCATCCAGGCCGCCCGCCTGGCCGGGGCCGGGACGGCGCGCATCCTCATCCGCCATATTCTTCCCAATGCCGCGGCCCCGGTCCTGGTATCGGCCACGCTCGGGGTTGCCGGCGCCATTCTGCTTGAATCGGGCCTTTCCTTCCTGGGTATCGGCGTCCAATATCCTTACCCCAGTTGGGGCAACATTCTGATCGAAGGTAAACAGACCCTCGGCGTCGCCTGGTGGCTCTCCGTTTATCCGGGCCTTGCCATCCTCTTCATCGTCCTCGGCTACAACCTTCTTGGCGAGGGTCTGCGCGACGCGCTCGACCCTCGCGGACAGCGCTGATTCGACCGAAGGCACGTTTCAATCTTCCACCGCCGTTCAGGCGCTTTCGCAGATGGCCCAGGACCGCGGCGCGTCATGGACGGCCGCAAACAGACATCGTGAACCGGCGCTCACGCCGCCGGTTCATCATACGTAATCAGGAAAAGAAAAGGCGGCTCAGATGAACCGCCTTTGCCGTAAATTTGTCGCGCCGCTATTGGCGTTTCAGATAGAATCCATACGCCGCAAGGCATACTCCAAAGATGCCGAAAAGTATCCATGTAGCTGTCATTTA
>JAIRTI010000237.1 GCA_031255035.1 Desulfovibrio sp. | reverse complement strand
CCTGAACATGGGCTGTTCCGTGCCCAAGGTGACCAGAACCGGCGCGGGCGCGGCCCTGCTGCGGGCGCCGGATCGGGCTCTGGCCGCGGGCCGCGCCCTTTTTGAGGCCGCCGGTCCCGGCCGCGCCGGCTGCAAGCTGCGCCTCGGCTGGGATTCCCGCAGCCCCGTATACCGCGACCTGGCCCGGCGGCTTCAGGACGCGGGCGCGGCCTGGCTGACGCTCCATCCGCGCTTTGCCCGGCAGGGCTTTTCCGGCAGCGCGGACTACGCGGCCTTTGAGAGCCTGGCAAACGATCTGGACGTTCCCCTGATTGCCAGCGGCGATTTGTTCAGCGCCGCTGACGGCATCCGTTGCCTGGAACGGGGGGCTTCGGGCGTCATGTTCGCGCGGGGCGCTCTGGCAAACCCCATGATTTTCCGGCAATACCTGACGATGCGGGCAGGCGGGCGGGCGGGCGGCGGCGTCCCGGCCGGGACTTTGCGCGCGCTTATCGCCCGGCATGCGCGTCTGGCCCGGACCATGACTCCGGGACGGCCGGGCAGAAGCGGCTGTTCTCCCGCTTTGCTGAAAATGCGCACCGTGGTTCCCCGCTACGTCAGGCGCCTGCCCGGGGTGAAGGCGCTGCGCCTGGGGCTTGTCCACTGCGAAAGCTGGGAGGAACTGGAGGCCCTGCTGGACGGTTTTTTCACGGGCCTTCCGGGGGCGGAAGCTGATGACGGAAGCCTGCCCGAACCCAGGTCCGGCAACCGGGAAGACGCTCCGGAGGTGAAGCCATGAAGGTCGTGCGCGCCAGGACGGCGGGATTTTGTCTGGGGGTGAGCCTTGCGCTCCGGTGTCTGGATCGCGAACTGGAATCGGTCAGCGCCGGGGCCGGGCAAAGGCTGATCACGCTGGGCCCGATCATCCACAATCCTCTGGTCATGCGGCATTATGCGCGGATGGGCGTTCTGTGCGAAACCGACATCAGCCGCGTCGCCTCCGGCGATCGGGTGGTCATCAGGGCCCACGGCATACCGCGTGGGATGCAGGAAACCCTGGCCGGCATCGGGGCGAAGATTGTGGACGCCACCTGCCCCAAGGTCAAAAAGGCGCAAAAGGCCATTGGCAAGCAATACGCCAATGGAGGAACGCTTCTGCTGTTCGGCGAGCGCGAGCACCCGGAAGTGCGCGGGCTGTTGAGCTACGCCGGGGAGCAGGCCCAGGTTTTCGGCTCTTTGGAAGATCTGGCGGCTCTTGAGCTTGACCCGGACAAACCCTATTTTCTCGCGGCGCAAACCACGCAGGAATCCTCGACTTTTGCGCGCGCCCGTGAGAAAATACGCCGCCTGCTCGGCAGGGACATCCCCTTTCTGGACACCATATGCGACGCCACCCGCAAACGCCAGCAGGAGGCGACAGACCTGAGTTCGTCGGTCACGGCCCTTGTCGTCGTGGGCGGATTCAACAGCGGCAATACGAAACGGCTGGCCGAAGTGGCGGCGGGGCATGGCGTTGTGGCCCTGCATGTGGAGCAGCCGTCGGACTTGTCCGCCGACTGCGTCGCGCGTATCCGGCAGAGCGGCGGCCCGGTCGGCCTGACCGCCGGAGCGTCAACGCCGGACGAACATATAGCGGCTGTTGAGGCCTTTCTTCTGTCCCTGTGACAATACCCCGCCGGGCAGAAAAACAGTAGGCAAAATGATCAAAATACACTAAGATTATAACGATACTCAGCTTTCGTATCCGTGAGGAGCTGAAGGCGGCGTGTCCGTGGGGAGCTGAAGGCGGCGCGGCATGCCGGAGTATCATATCATCCCTGTTGCCACAGCGAGCGGAGTACCATGAGCCAGACCAATATATTGCTTGAAGCCGGAACCAACGAACTGGAAATCGTGGAGTTCTATCTCGACGAGCTTGAGGCGGACGGCGAGACCCCGTACAAGGGCTACTACGGCGTCAACGTCGCCAAAGTGCTTGAAATCATCCGTCTGCCCAAAGTCACGGAACTGCCCGAGGTGGGCGATCCGTCGGTGCTCGGCGCCTTCAACCTGCGCTCGCATATCATTCCGCTTGTGGATCTCTCGCTCTGGCTCGGGAAAAAGCGCGGGTCGCCCGAGGCCGAGGCCAAAGTCATCGTGACCGAATTCAACAACGTGACCACGGCCTTCATGGTCTCCGGCGTCAACCGCATCCACCGCATCAGCTGGGAAGAGGTGGAGCCGCCCAACGCCTATGTCTCGGCCCTGACCAGCAACACCATCACCGGCGTGGTCAAGATGGAAGGGCGGATCATCTTCCTGCTGGACCTTGAGCGCATCGTCAGCGCCCTGAATCCGAACCTGGCCCTGCGCCTCGACGAGGCCATCGACTGGAAGGCCGGCGCCCGCTATCGCGCCCTGGTGGCGGACGATTCCACGGTCATCCGCGAAATGTTGAAGGATTTGATGCAGCGCGCCAACTTCGAGGTCGAGGCCGTCAGCAACGGCCGCGACGCCTGGGAGCGTCTCCAGGACATCGCCCGCAAATCCGCCGAGGAGTCCAAACCCATTGAAAGCTATCTGCAGTGCATCGTCGCCGATATCGAGATGCCCCAGATGGACGGGCATAACCTTTGTAAGCGCGTCAAGGAGGACCCGATCCTGAAAAAACTGCCGGTCATCCTCTTTTCCTCGTTGATTACGGACAAACTCCGCCATAAAGGCGACGCCGTCGGCGCGGACGATCAGATATCCAAGCCCGAGGTGACGCATCTGGCCCAGCGCGCCCTCGTCCTGATCAAGGAGCGCGGTTTCGACGGTCTTGCGGACTGACCGCCGGGTTTGTCCGCCACCCCCGCAAGCCCCGGCGATCCGGCGGTTATGCGCGGTACGCGGACGCTATGCCGCCGGCTGGTCCGATATTCAGCAGCTATGGAGAATTATGAACGACGGTGATGATTTTTCGCCTTGCGATCCCTTGCGCAATTTGAAGGAGCGCCCGCGCATGCGGCGGATTGCCGACTTTTTGTTCGAGGCCGGCATGCTGCGCAAAACGCCGCGCACCGGCTATCAGTTTCTCGGCAGCGGTGCCGAAAACGTGGCTGAACACTCCTTTCGAACGGCGCTCATCGGCTATGCCCTGGCCGAACTGGCCGGTGCCGACGCCGAGCACACGGCCATGCTCTGCCTTATCCATGATTTTCACGAGGCGCGCACCGGCGATTTCAATTACGTCAACAGCATCTATAATGTCAGCCGCCATCGCTCCGCCATGCGCGACGCCGCCAAAGGCACCGGACTGAGCAAAAAACTCATGGCCCTCTGGGATGAGCAGGATAAAGAGGAAAGCCCCGAGGCCAGACTGGCCGGAGACGCCGACCAGCTTGATTTGCTCATGAACCTGGTTGAAGAGCGGAACCTCGGCAACCCGTATGCGGCAAAGTGGATCGAAGCCGCCGTGCAGCGCGTCCACAGCGAACAGGGGCGCGAGCTTGCCGAGCACATCGTTGAAAGCGATCATACCGACTGGTGGTTCGGCGGCCCTGACAAGGGCTGGTGGATCGACAAGGGGAAAAAACGGGGCTGAGACGGCTTGTCGTGGTATGGAGAGTCATCGTGACGCGAGCGACACTGAGACGGGGCCTTGGCCTCGTGTTTTTTTTCATGGCAATGCCGGCTGTTGCGGCAACGGTCCCGCCCGTGCCGACCGGGCTGGAATCTCTGTCCTCGGCCACGACTCCAGAGGCCGTGGCCGAAGCCTTCCTGGGCATCCCCTACCGGAAGGACGGGGCTGTCGATGAAACGGGCCGCTACACGCTCTTTGCGGACAGGAGCAAGCGTTTCTCCTCTCCGGGCCTGAATTGCAGCGGCCTGACGCTTGAGGCCTCGCGCTTTTTGCTCAAAAAAAACACCACTCTGGCCGAGGCGGTCCGCGACAGGCTGGGCGACAGCGGCCCCGGAGCGCCGGACGGCGAGGACTGGGATTTCGGCTGGGACCTGATCCTGAATATTTCCGAAGGACTGGAGCGGGTTTTTCTCATGCCCGGCGGGCTGTGGCTGCATCCGGATACCGCCTCCGGCATTTCGGGCCGCGATCCGCGCGGCTGGGATATCCATAAGGACGCCACCTGGAAGGAACTGCCCGGCCGGCTGAAGCCCGGCTATCTGTACCTGATCAGTCTGAGCGCTGCCGGACACAGAAAAGGCTACGGTCTGCAACACTATCATGTGGGTTTTCTGCACGTGGCCGCCTCGGGCGAGGCCTGGTTCCATCAGACCACGAGCAAGGGCAAAGTCTCCAACCGGCGCGACCTGAAAAGCGCTTCGGGACGGGACTCCTTCAAACGGGCCTTTGCCAATACGGGGAAAAACAGAAAAACGATGCTTGTGCTGGAAATTCCCTTGCCAGAGTGATGAGGCCGGCGCGGGCCTTCGGCAAGTCCGCAAAAAAATGCCGCTGTTTTGTCAAAAGTAATTGACAGCCGTTTTCTTTTTACATATCCTATAGGGATATCAGTCGGATATAGCCCCACGACCAACGGCTAAACACCTCCGGTTTTCGAAGAGCCGCCCGGCGACCATTACTGACCGCTGAGTAATCACGCCCGAGAAGAACTTGAAAAACTTTCTCTTCTGTCCAATACTTCCATTGCTATCTCTGTGCAATCAAAAAAAGAACGCCGGAGAATCGGGTTCATGAGCAAGATAAGGAAAGCGGCGCGGGTTTCGTCGTTCACGCGCTCCCGTCATTGCATCGAGCGTGTCTGCTATTCGGAGAACGGTTTTGTGCGTTGAAGTTGATCCATGTTCGTCGTTTGTTTCTTTATCAAACTCAGAAGGAGGGTTGATATATGTCACAGATGATTCTGGCTCAAATATTCATGGCCGCGACGTTGATTCTGATGGTGACTGGCTACACGCCGCTTTACACCACCGCCATCGTGGGTTCTTCGGTTGCCGCGCT
>JAIRTI010000198.1 GCA_031255035.1 Desulfovibrio sp. | reverse complement strand
GCAACGCCGGGAATACCTTTCAGGTAACCCCTTCCTTCAGGGAGGGGGCAATCCACCCGGCTCCCATCCGTCGGGGCGGAGTCGTCCGGCGGACGGAGCCGGATGTGGATTGAAACATTGAGTAGTCCTTAATGATAATAGCGGGCCATGAAGGCCTGCTCGGCTTCCGCCGCTCCGATAATGATCAACTCGTCGCCGGGCTTCAGCGCGGCCGCCGGGTCCGGCGGCACGGCTATATGCCCTCCGTTTTGCACGGCGATGATATTGCAGTCGGTTTCCCGGCGGATGCCGCTGTCCCTGACCGATACCCCGATAAGGTCTTCGGGCGCGGGCACGCGGAATATGTTCAGCCCTTCGGTCAGCATGAAGACGCGGCCCGGCCGCAGCAGGTTGATCACCGTGTTGGCCGTGAGCCCGGCCTGGCTCATGACCAGATTCGCCCCGGCATTGTAAAGTGAAGGCACGTTGTGATCAAGGCTTGAGCGGCAGATAATCTGGATGTCGGGCCTGAGTTTGCGGCAGTAAATGGCCAGGTAGATGTTCAGGTCGTCGTTGTGGGTGGTGATGACCACGGTCTGGGTTTCCTCTATGCCGGCGGCCCGCAAGGTGGCGATATCGGCGGCATTGCCGAGCACATAGCGGTCATTGTCCATGGGGACCAGCGCCGGTTTTTGCTCGACCACCCGGAAGCTGATCCCGCGCCGTTCAAGGGTGGCGGCCACAGCCGAGCCGACGCGCCCGCCGCCCAGGATAAGCGTCGGGGGCTGCGGCGCTCCGGCCGGAGGCATCACCGAGCGATCGTATTTTTCCAGCATGTCGGCCGTGCCCGCAAGCAGAAGGACGGCCCCGCCGTCGATGACCGTGTCCGGCCGGGCCGACATGTACTGATTGCCCTGCCAGATGCCCACGACGTTCAGCCCGAAGCGCGAACGCAGGTCCGCCTCCAGGAGGTTCTTTCCGGCGAGGGGCGTGCCGTGGGCCGGACTTTCGGCAATGCAAAACCCTTCAAAGCGGCCGATGATATTGGATTCAAGCTTGGCGCTGAAAACGCGCCGGGCCAGCGACACCCCGAGCATATCGGAAAAATGGTAGACGTGTTCGCAGCCGGCCAGACGCAGAATATCGCCCGATTCCTCTCGTTGTATGCTGGCGGCCATGGGCACGTCCGGCGAGAGTTCGTGCGCCGTTGAGGCGATGTTGGTGTTTTTCATGTCGTCGTGCATGGCCAGGATCAGAGCGGCGTGGTCCGCGCGCACGGCCGCGTAGCTGTCAATGGAGTCAAGATCGCCGAGCACGACCTTGAAGCCCTTGTCGAAAAGCTCGATGGCCCTTGAGGCATTGTCCAGCAGAAGAACGTGCGGAATGTCGTACTGGTCGCATTTGAGGGCCAGACTCAGAGCGGAACCGTCGTCGCCCACGATGACCAGATGCCGCTCGATATCCTTGGGGGCCTTGCGCGGCGTCATGGCGTTGCTCTGCGCTTCAAGCCACGGGGAATAAACGAAGCGGATGAAGGTGAAAGGCAGGAGCAGCATGAAAAGGATGATGCCCGACATCAGCACTATGACCGTGAACATCTTGCCCGTGTCGCTCATAAAGGTGATGTCGCCGAAGCCGAGCGTGGACATGACCGTGAGGGTCCAGTAGAGTCCGGTCAGCGGCGTGAAGTCGCGGCCCTCGTTTTCCATTATGGCGTGAAACAGATAGCTGTAAAGCAGAACCAGCGCGGCCACGAATATCGTGAAGCGCAACATGAATTTGATGTTGCGCCGGTTGCTTTGCTGGGCCATGAAAAAGGCCATTTGCGAAAAGATGAATTTCATAACGCTGTGACACCAGGACGGGACAGCGGCGCGCCCGCTCCCCTTTGCTTGTCCGTTACCGGCTTCGGCCCGGATTTGTCGCGGCCGGGGCTATTGAGGCCAGACGCGCATGGCGTAGGCGTCGTCCCAAAATCCATACTCGTAGCGGCTGGAGGCAATGAAGCCGTCGAGCATGCTTTGCCGCTCCTCTTCGCCGACATTGGCCGCCAGGCGGTCGGTCAGATCCACGGCCTTGTCCACCAGTATGGAATAGGCCTCGCTGGAATAGCTCTCTATCCATTTATACCAGGGGTTGTCGCTATCCGCCATGCGGCGCACGTGGTTGCCCGCCTCCCGGTAAATCCAGAAGCAGGGCAGAAGGGCGGCCATGCTTTCGGCCGGGGCGCCCAGGGCCGCGCGTTCCAGCAGGTGGGAGCAATACGCGAAGCAGGCCGGGCTTTTATCCGCGCCCGGCGTGACCTGGTATTCCACGAAAAAGTATTCGTGCAGTTCTCTTTCCGCCAGAAGGGCCTGTTCGGCGAAATGAAGCACGAGGGCAACGTCGTTGTCCCGCCGCATCTTTCCGGCCGTCAGGCTGAGCGCCTTGGCGTATTCCGCGAGATACAGGCTGTCCTGGCGCATATAAAAAAGAAAGCGCTCGCGGGACAGGACGCCGTCAATAAGCTCCACGATAAAGGGGTGGGAGCGTATGGCGCGCATAATAGGTTCAATGGTGATGAAAGCCATGGCGCTGAATCGGTTTTTCATGGGTTCGTCCTTTTTTGTTCTCCGTAAAGGCCGCCGTATTGCCGGCTGCCCGCATGGGCCTTCAGCGCCGTCGCGGCGTGAGCAGATACAGGCGCGTGGCCAGCCATTCAACGACCAGGGCCGGATTCACGCCGTACACCAGGCTGTCGCGGCACTCGGCCAGGGCTTCGTCAATCATGCGCAATTTGGCCTCGGGTATCGCGGCGAAGTGTGCGGCAAGCCCTTCGCCGGCACCGCCCGCCGTCTTTTCCGATATCAGGCGCCGTGCCAAAGCCCGGCTGCACAGCCCGAGAACGGCGTGGGCCGATGCGGCGTCAACAGCCCCTTTGCCGCCGCTGCGTTCAAAAAAATCGCGTCCGGTGCTCATAAAGGTGCAGAGCGACGCCTCCCAGGCGACAAGGGCGTCAGGGGAGTCAGGGGCGCCAGAGGAGTCAGGGGCGTCGTCTTCCACCGCCGTCGCGCTGTCGGGCCAGGGCAGCGTCAGGCAGAAACTTCGCGAGACAAGGGTGGGCAGCAGCCGCTCGCGCTGGGGCGTCAGAAGCAGAAAAGACGTGGCCGGACGCGGCTCTTCAAAGGCTTTGAGCAGGGCGTTGGCCGCCGCCTCGACCAGGGCCTGGGCTTCACGAAAAATGACCACCCGGAAGCGCGCCTCGCGTGGAGGTTCGCCAAGGACGGACCGCAGGGCGCGCACGTCGTCGATTTTGATGCTGCCGGCCGTGCCGTCCAGAAAAAAACAATCCCGGTGCAGATGGGCGATCAGGCGCACGCAGGCGGAACAGGCGAGGCAGGGGGCCTTTCGCGCAAGCGCCGGGGAAGAGGCGGCATCGGCAATCAGGCCGGGCAGGAGCGCCACTTCCCGAGGCCGGGCTTCGGCGGCTTCGCAATTCAAACGAAGCGCCCAATAATGCGCGGCCGCCAGCCGTTCTTCCGAAGCGCCGCCTTCCAGCAGCAGCACTTGCGGCGGGTTCGCGCTCAGGCGATCCAGAAAGGCGCGGACCCGTTCCTGGCTTTGCGCCGCCATAAAGGAGCGGAGCGGCGCAAAGAGCGCGGCGATCTGTTCCTGATCCGGGAATTCCGCGTCACCGGAAGCCGCCGGGCCAAAATCAGCATCACCTTTGGCCGGACTCCTGGATTTTTTTTTCCGCGTGGGCGTACTCATGGCCGCAGTGTACAGACCAAGTCCCGTTCAGGCAAAGGACTTTTTAGGAAGCCGGCAATTCCAATTTTGTCGAAGCCAATTTGATCGCATGTGGGCTCTGCCCACACCCGCCAGGGCCTTGCCGGCCCCAGCTTCGTACCTGGACCCGGCGAATGGGTGACGGGAGTATTGCCATGTTGATACGCGCAGCCGGAACCCAAACTGAGGGGGTCCGGGGGAAATCATTTCCCCCGGCGGGGTCCGGGGCAGCGCCCCGGCCGCCGGAGGCATTGCCTTTCACAGTTGGCGAA
>JAIRTI010000107.1 GCA_031255035.1 Desulfovibrio sp. | reverse complement strand
CCAGGTAGTCCATTTCCGTTCTCATAAAGCACAGGTACGCGTCCTGCGGCGTGCAGACAACGGGTTCGCCGCGCACGTTGAAGCTGGTGTTGATCACCACCGGACAGCCGTGCCGCTCTTTAAAGGCCTGGATCAGATTCCAGTAGCGGGGGTTTGTCGTTTTGCTCACGCTCTGCACCCTGGCCGAAAAGTCCACATGTGTGACGGCCGGAATGCTGGAACGCACGACATACAGGCGCTCCCAGAGGCTCAGGTTCTCGTAGTCGTCGGGCATGGGCTCGCGCAAAGACTGGCGCACCGGGGCCACCAGCAGCATATAGGGCGAAATGCTCTTGAGATCGAAATAATCGCCGTAGTCTTCTTCAAGCACGGACGGGGCAAAGGGCCTGAAGCCCTCCCGGTACTTGATTTTGAGGTTCAGCCGCTTCTGCATTTCCGGGCTGCGCGGGTCGCCGATGATGCTGCGGTTGCCAAGGGCCCTGGGGCCGTATTCCATACGCCCCTGGAACCAGCCGACAACATTGCCCTGGGCGATGAGATCGGCCACCGCTCCGCACAATTCCCGTTCGTTCTCGTACACCGCGCAGGGCGCTTTCATGCGGCGGCACAGCCGGGCCACCTCGTCGCGGGAAAAAGCCGGGCCGAGGTAGGCGCCGCGCATGGAATCGCGGGGCGCGGGCCGTCTCGGTTTACCCATGCCGATGTGCCACCGGGCCAGAGCCGCGCCCAGCGCGCCGCCGGCGTCGCCCGAGGCGGGCTGGACCCATATGTCGTCAAAAATGCCGGCTTCCCAGATTTTACCGTTGGCCACGCAGTTGAGGGCCACGCCCCCGGCCAGGCACAGGTTCTTGAGGCCTGTCAGTTCCCTGGCCGTGCGCGCGATGCGCAGGACGATGTCTTCGGTGACGTTCTGGATAGCCAGGGCCATGTCCATGTATTCCTGGCCGATGTCCTCGGCTTCGGCCTTTCTCGGCCCCAGGCCGAACAGCCTGATCCAGCGGGCTTCGTCGTACATCCGGAAGCCCGTGGCGTAGGAGAAATACGACATGTTCAGCACATAGGAGCCGTCGGACCGGATGTCGACCAGTTCTTCGCGGATAGCGCGCTCAAAGCCGGCCACGCGCTCGGCGCCGGGGTTGCCGTAGGGGGCGAGGCCCATAAGCTTGTACTCGCCGCTGTTCACCTTGAAGCCGCAGTAGGCGGTAAAGGCCGAATACAGCAGCCCCAGCGAATGCGGGAAGTGGATTTCGCGCAAGACGGTGATGTCTTTGCCCCTGCCGCGGCAGATGGACGTGGTGGCCCACTCGCCGACGCCGTCCAGGGTGACGACCGCCGCCTCAGCAAAGGGCGAAGGATAAAAGGCCGAAGCCGCGTGCGAGAGGTGGTGCTCGGGAAAATACAGGGGCGGCAGCGCCGTTTTGCCCTCAGAGGCCTTGCCCGTCACTTTGCGGTCATCCTCGGCAATGGCCCGCAGAGCCTTTTCCAGCATGGAGCGCATGAAAAGCTTTTCCTTGATCCACAAGGGCATGGCCGTCAGAAAGCTGAAAAAGCCCTTGGGCGCGAAGGCGTGGTAGGTTTCAAGCAATCGCTCGAACTTCAAAAACGGCTTGTCGTAAAAGGCAATCCCGTCCAACTCGCCCAGACTGAGTCCGGCTTCTTCCAGCACATAACGCACGGCGTTCGCCGGAAAATCGGGGTCGTGCTTTTTGCGCGTAAAGCGCTCTTCCTGAGCGGCGGCGACAATCTCGCCGTCCATGATCAGCGCTGCGGCGCTGTCATGATAATAGGCTGAAATACCAAGTATATAAACGGGCTTTTCCATGGCGTGACCTTATACGTTCAAGACGTCCGGCGCCTTACGGCCTTTGCGGGGCCGCGAGAATGGATTTTGTTCTCCACGGCGCGGCACTTGGTCCGGAAGAAGCGCACAGGAGCGTACCCGACTTTCGGCCGATCCCGGCGCAACAGGAGCGCAACACAAGCGCAACACAGGCGGAGGGCAAAAGACCTCTCGTGACGACACTGTCTAGAACAGGGTATAAATGAACGGCGCCACGGCGCTGCCGCTGGTAAAGACAATGAGCGCGCCGAAAATCAGCGAGACCAGAATCAGGGGCAGGAGCCAGAATTTCTTGCGCACGCGCAGAAATTGCCAGAGTTCGGACAGAAAGTTCATGGATATCTCTCGACGCGAAATTGGGGGGTTGTCCATTTGGCCGGAGCGAAGAGCGCCCAAGACCGGGCCAGCCGCGTTAAAACAGGTTGTTGAGGTCCTCTTTGACATACAGATGATCGCGCGACACAAAGGCCGAGCCGTCACCCTTCCTCCAGCCGCGCA
Organism: Desulfovibrio sp.; assembly: GCA_031255035.1. Lineage (GTDB taxonomy): Bacteria > Desulfobacterota > Desulfovibrionia > Desulfovibrionales > Desulfovibrionaceae > Frigididesulfovibrio. Next base: position 1,441 of record JAIRTI010000107.1, on the reverse strand, counting down.
GGCGCATGCTGTCCTTGCCCGCGATTTTCCTGACAAGCGCCACCGGCATCACGATGAAGAGATATATGACCCCGAGCAGCACCCTGGACATCACCTGCCCGAGCACATGCGAAAAGCCGAACCACAGCCCGGCCAGGGGCTTCAGAGTTTTGGGCAGCAGCATCGCATAGAGCGTGAACGCCCCGGCCGCGTACACGAGGTAAACTTCCCTCGTGAAAAACCAGATGAGCAGCAGCAGAAAAATAACGGCCAGAGCGGTATCCCGGCACTGAACAGGGGTAATCTCGTCTTTGTGCATACGCGTAATCTACGGCGGGAGGGGGTTAAAAGATGAAACGGCACTTGCCAAGCCGGTTCAATACCCTCTTTACAGCCTGACCGCAAGTCCCGAACGGTCAGTGCGGCAATTCTCATTATGAGCCTTTTTGCGGCCAACTGTGAAAGGCAATGCCTCCGGCGGCCGGGGCGCTGCCCCGGACCCCCTCAGTTTGGGTTCCGGCTGCGCGTATCAACAGGGCAACACTCCCGCCACCCAATCGCCGGGTCCAGGGCCGGCAAGGTCCTGGCGGGTGTGGGCGGAGCCCACATGCGATCAAATTGGCTTCGACAAATTAGAATTGCCGCGGTCGGTGGAGTGTGGGCAACACTCTGAAAGCGCTCGCTATGGGTTGCTTCGGACATAGTCGGCCAGGGCTTTGGCGACTATGGACGCGGCCAGGGCGTTGGGGTGTCCGTCACTGGGATGCAGGCGGTATTTGTCAGGGCCGTTTTCCCAGTCCGGAAACAGGGGGGACAGGTCCAGAATATCCACGCCCTCTTCCCTGATGGCTTCGGCAAACAGCACGCGCGGCCAGAGTACGGCTGTGAGCGGCGCTCCGGCAATGCGGCGGCTTTGCCGGTCAGCCTCCTTGATGATGGCGGCATGGTGTTTGAAGCGCAAAAAGTGAGGGATGAGCTTGGTTTTCAGAAATTTCCGGTAGAGCAGGCTTTTCCCGAACAGAGCGTCGGTTGCCGGGCGCAGGGGCGAGATGTCGTCGGCGAACACCCCCTTGCGCACGATGCGCCCTTTGTCAAAGCCGTACCATGGCCCATAGGGGTCCCATTGCGAATAGCCCAGTCCGCGCAGTTCATGCCCCCGGATGGTGCTGTAAAAGACATGCACTTTGCTGTAGCGCGCCGCGATATCGTCCAGAATGCCGCTCTCGATCCAGGAGAGCATGTGGTGGGCACCGTAGCCCGGAAAGCCGAAGTTGAACACCTGATAGCCCGGCCCCAGTCTTTCGGCCAGTTGCCAGGGAAAGCTCTGTTCGTCTTCAAGCCCCTCGCCGAAGGCGAAGGAACAGCCGAACACCACGACCGCCGTCGAAGCTTCGGGGTGCTGCGGCGTCACCCGCCATCCCGAGGGCAGGACGCCATAGGTGACACTGTAGACAATCTCGCC
>JAIRTI010000099.1 GCA_031255035.1 Desulfovibrio sp. | reverse complement strand
CCTGGACCCGGCGATTGGGTGGCTGATCGTTGTGCCTTGTTGATACGTTCAGTTGGAACCCAAACTGAGGGGGTCCGGGGGAAATCATTTCCCCCGGCGGGGTCCGGGGCAGCGCCCCGGCCGCCGGAGGCATTGCCTTTCACAGTTAATCCGCTCCGGAACCACGCCAAAACGAAAAAGCAGCGCTTCCCAAAAAAATTGCCCTTGCCTCTTTTCTTGATCGCTTCACTGTACTATTTAGCCTCTATTGTCGTAATACACGCTTTCCGGGCGCGCGCCCGATCAAGTACAGGAGGCCGCCATGGCAAAACTCAAAAAACACGCTTTCAAGGCCGAGACGCAGAAAGTTCTCTCCATCCTCACCCATTCCCTTTACACCAACCGCGAAATATTTTTGCGCGAGCTTCTGTCAAACGCCTCCGACGCCCTTGACAAGCTCCGCTTTCTGCAAAGCAAGGGTGAAGCCATCCGGGGCGGCGACGTTCCCCTTGAAATCCGCGTCAGCGCGAACAAGGACGAGATGCTGCTGCAAATCAGCGACACCGGCCTCGGCATGACGGAAAAGGAACTGGTGGAGAACCTGGGCACCATTGCCAAATCCGGGTCCGAGCGGTTTGTCAACGACATGGAAACCGACCGGGCGTCCGCCGGCGGGCACTCCGAAAAAAGCGACGCCGCCGGCGAAAACGAGCACTCGTGGTCTTCCGGTTCGGCGGCCGACATCATCGGACGCTTCGGCATCGGTTTTTACTCGGTTTTCATGGTGGCGGAATCGGTTGACGTCATTTCCCGTTCGGCCCTCGGCGACGAGCCGGCGCATATGTGGTCCTCCAGGGGCACGGGCGACTTCACCATAAAGGCCCTTGAGGGCGACGAAGCCGTCGCCTTCAGCCGCGGCACCGTGATCAAGGCCACGCTCAAGGAAGACGCCAGGGAATTTCTGGAAAAGCGCCGCCTGGAAAGCGTCATCCGCAAGCATTCGAATTTCCTTCCCTTTCCCATCCACCTTGAAGACGAGCGCATCAACACCACCCCGGCCCTGTGGCGCGAGCCGAAATTCGCCATCACCGAACAGCAATACGCCGAGTTTTACAGCTATCTGACCTACGATCAGGAAAAAGCCCTGGACGTGATCCATCTGTCCGTGGACGCGCCGGTGCAGTTCAACGCCCTGCTCTTCATACCCGACAGCGCCCAGGAATATTTCGGCGATCGGCGCGACCAGTGGGGACTGGACTTATACGTGCGCCGGGTGCTTATAGAGCGTTCCAACAGCGAGCTTATCCCGCAGTACCTGGCCTTTCTCAAGGGCGTGGTCGACACCGAAGACCTGCCCCTGAACATCTCGCGGGAAACCTTGCAGGAGAACCTGGTTCTTCGGAAAATCTCCCAGACCGTCGTCAAACAGGTTTACGCCCACCTTGAAAAAATGGCCGAGACCGACGCCGGGAAGTACGAACGGTTCTGGACGCTCCACGGCAGGTATTTCAAATTCGCCTTCAACGATTTTGTGAACCGGGACCGGGTGGCACCGCTTTTGCGTTTTTCCTCCTCCGCCACCGGGGCCGCGTCGCTCACGAGTCTTGATCAGTATCTGAACCGGGCCAGAGACGGCCAGAAGGACATCTGGCATCTGGCCGCGCCCTCGATCGAGGCGGCCAGGGTCAACCCGCACATGGAACGCTTTCGCAAAAAAGGCCTTGAGGTGCTGTACCTGCTGGACCCTGTGGACGAATTCGCCCTGGAGACCCTTGGCGCTTATAAAGAACATCCCTTCAAGTCCGTCGAGCGGGCCGAGGCCAAAGACCTGTCCGACTTCTCCGACACGGAGGAAAGCCCGGCCGTCGCCGCTTTGAGCGAGGACGAAAAAGCCGCCTTTGACAAGCTGCTGGACCGCATGCGCGCCATACTCGGCGACAGGGTGACTGACATCCGCGTTTCCGAACGCCTTTCCGGCAGCCCGGCGGTCCTGGCCTCTCCGGACGGGGTCAGTTCCTCCATGGAAAAGCTGCTCCGCGTCATGCAGAAAGACGAGAGCGCGCCCAAAAAAATCCTTGAGGTCAACCCGGATCACCCCCTGACGCGCGCCATGCTGCGCATGTTCGAGGGCGGCCCGGACAATCCCCTGCTGGAAGACTTCGTCAACAGCCTGTTTGACAACGTCCGGCTTCTGGACGGCTATATCGACGACCCCCAGCTCATGGCCGACCGCACCCTGAAACTGATGGACAAGGCCGCGTCCTGGTACGTGGATCTCCTTAAACTATAGGCGCCGGCGGCATGCCCCGGAGGCTTTTTTTGTCTTTTTACCTTTACATTGGCTGTAAAAGCCATACCTTTTCACATCGCACACTTTTTCGCACGAGGTAATGCCATGCAGCGTAAATATGCCTTTCCCCCTTTGGCGGCTCTTTGTCTGATCGTGACCCTTCTCGCCGCCATACCGGCCCAGGCCGCGCCCCCGGCTGATTTTCGCGAGTTGGTGAAAACGGCCATACCGGCCGTTGTCAACATCAGTTCCGAACGGACGGAAGAAGTCCGCTCCATCAATCCCTTTGACATGTTTCGCGGCCACCCGGACATGGAGCGCTTTTTCGGTCCTTTTGAAGACTTTTACAACCGGGCGCCGCGTTCGCGCAAAACCAATTCGCTGGGATCGGGGTTCATCATTTCCCCGGACGGCTATATTGTCACCAACAATCACGTTGTTGAAGGCGCGGACGTCATTCGCGTCAATATAAGCGGCAAGAACAAAAAAGACGATTCCTTCACGGCGGAAGTCATCGGAACCGACCCGGAAACCGACCTGGCCCTGTTGAAAATCAAGGCCGAAGACCTGCCCTTCCTGCCCTTCGGCAATTCGGATGTCCTTGAGGTGGGCGAGTGGGTCGTGGCCATCGGCTCCCCCCTCGGGCTCGACCATACTGTCACCGCCGGCATATTGTCCGCCAAGGGCCGCAACATCCAGTCCGGCTCCTACGACGACTTTCTCCAGACCGACGCCTCCATCAACCGAGGCAACAGCGGCGGCCCGCTCCTGAACATGAACGGCGAAGTGGTCGGCATCAACACCGCCATTGCCCAACGCGCCCAAGGCATCGGCTTTGCCATTCCCTCGGTTCTGGCCCAGCGCATCATCGGCGATCTGAAAGATCACAAAAAAGTCAACCGGGGCTGGCTCGGCGTGACGATTCAGGATGTGGACAGCGCCACGGCCAAAGCCCTGGCAATGAAGGACAACAAAGGGGCCCTGGTGAACAGCGTCCTTGACGGACAGCCGGCGGCCCTGGCCGGCATCAAGGACGGCGACGTGATTATCGCCATCAACAATCAGCCGATTGAAGACACCGAACAGCTTCTGCGGACCGTGGCCCTGCTGAACCCCGGCGCTAAGGCCGCAATAACGGTCTGGCGGGACGGCAGGTCCGAAAAAATCACCCTGACCGTGGCCGAACGCGACAGAAATCTCGGCGACAAGGGCGGCCCGGACACCGGCAGCCAGGACAACCTGCTCGGCCTGAAAGTGCGCCCCATCGCGCCCGACGACGTCAGGCGCTTTAATCTGAACAGCAATTCCGGGCTTCTGATTACCGGAATCAGCCCTGACAGCCCGGCCGCCGACGCCGGCCTCCAGCCCGGCGACGTGGTGCTGGCCGTGAACAAGCAGCCGGTGAATTCGGCAGCGGAACTGGCCGACAAGATAGCCGCCACAAGCAAACAGCGCGGCGCGGTGCTTCTGCATATCTCCCGTCAGGGGCAGGTATTCTTCCGGGCCATTGAACTGGACAAGAAATAAGCGGCGCAACGCCGGCGCGCAAGCAATCAGGACTATGGTTGGGCAAGGGCTGGGCGAGGGTTGCCCCTTCATCAGCAAAGGAGCTTCCATGGCCTCATGCGACGCTGTCGCCGTCAGACTTCTCGGTCTCATCGGCAAAACAGGCGCCGCGCCTGTGTGCATGGTCGATTTTCCGCGAATCGGAGGAGCGACTTATTATTCCCTGCGGCGCATGGAAAAATACCTGGCCCGAGGCCTGGGGGTACTCAGGCTGACCTGCGACAAAGACGGCAGCCTGCACGGCGCCGCGCACTACAGGGATTTGAACGCAAAAAAGCAGCAGCAACGACGCCAAAACGAAAATGCTGTTTTACGCGCTGCGCAAGGTAAGGCAGACAATTTCCGAGGGCACGCCCAGGCGCACCGGAAAGCCGTTCCATAAACCGGCACCCGAGCTGACGTACATGGCCATTGGTCCCACGGAATACCAGCCGTGCAGGTAGCCTTGGTTGAAGCGGGCCACCAGGGCGTCCATGCCGAGGATCTGCCCGCCGTGGGTGTGCCCGGACAACTG
>JAIRTI010000037.1 GCA_031255035.1 Desulfovibrio sp. | reverse complement strand
ATGGTATTGTCGCGCATGTCGATCTTGTCCGGCGTTCTGAACTCGTTGAAGTTCTTGGACCAGAACTTGTCGTCGCCGTATTCCTCCACCCAGGAGGGAATTTTCGGCGTTTTACAATTCCAGCAGGTGGCTGGCAGGCCTGCGGCTTCACCGTACCGGTTGATGCGGTCTATCTCAAGAATGTCATGGATGGCATAGGTATGCCCCCGGGCTTCGTTATACTCCCAACTGAAGGGATAGCCGAGCCACAGGTTTTTGAGATAGGGCTGCCCGGCGCCGGGCTTTCCTTCAATGGGCTTATCGACGTTATCGTTCTTGCGGAACGGGAACGAAGACTTGAACCGGGTTTCGGTTTTCATGGCTTCACGCAGATAGTCCGGGTCCGTCAAGGGGGTCGTGATGTCCTTGCCCTGGGTGTTGCGGTTGTACAAGTCCCATTGCTGCGGAAATTCTTTGCCAAAGGCCGAGTTTTTCAATTCGTCCTTGGCCAAGCCGGTTTTATAGGTGGGGGTCAGGGGTTCCTCGGCGTTGGAGGAACAGGCGGCCGTCCCGAGTGCAAGCAAGCCGCACAGACACAAGCCAAAAAGAAGATGAATTCGCTTAGGCATCGGCGGCCTTCCTTCTGTCAATCGGGGTTTTCTTCATGTGTGGCACCGTACGGTGACAATCCGTGCAGTACGGTTTGACGTTCATAGCCACGTCCATGGTTGTGCCTACATGGCAGCGACGGCAGTTGGCCTGGATAACATCCTTCATACTTGCCTGGGTATGAATGAGATCCGGCACTGTGCCCGTTGTGTTGACAAAAATGTCGTTGAGCCCAACCTGCGCCTTGTAGATCAGTTTGGACGGAATGGAAGCGGGCGTGTGACATTCGTTACAGTCAAACTGGCGGTGAACGCTGCGGTTGTGCGTCCATACCGCTTCGCTCATGGCATGGCATCCGCCGCAAAAGGCGGATCCGTCTGTGCTTTTGACGGCCATCCCAATGCCGACAACAGCGACCATGCCCGCAACGAAGGTCAGGAGAGCCGCAGTCCATTTGCCTTTGGACCTGGTGTCCTTTTGCATAGGCACTCCTTAAACATGTTGAAAAGGCTCGAAAAATACCCTCCCCGCCCAATACGGTCGAGTGTATCAAAACGCTAGCATAAGTTCGGATTTTTATACAACCACGTTGCTGGTTGGGAATTGCGCCAAAATGAAAAATCAGCGTTTCCTTTATCAGCACTTTACTTATACACCGAGGCGGGGTTTGAGTCAAAGCGTTGCCGGGCGTTCGGCCGTCTCTCCGTCCGTCTTGGCTTATGAAGGACTTTGCGCTATCTTCGGCCGGTCAGGCTCGCTTTTCTCACGCCGCCCCCGGCAGCATTGGACCGTCATGAACGACAGCAACAGCATGCGCCACGGCCAACTCCCGAAGGCCGACCCGCCAGACCCCCTGAATGTTCTGGCGTCTTTGTTCGGGTTCTCGGCATTCCGCCCCCACCAGGAGGCCGTGGTCCGGGCCGTGCTCAACGCCCGCGACAGTTTCACGGTCATGCCGACAGGCGGCGGAAAATCCTTGTGCTATCAGTTGCCATCCCGTCTTCTGCCCGGCGTGTGCGTTGTGGTCAGCCCGCTCATATCGCTGATGAAGGATCAGGTGGACGCGGCCGTGGCCACGGGCCTGAACGCCGCCGCTTTCAACAGCGCCAGCAGCGCCGCCGAAAAAAGCGGAGCCGTCGTCCGCATGCGCGAAGGGACGCTCGACCTGCTGTATATCTCGCCGGAACGCTTGCGCCTTGCTGATTTTCGAGCCTTGCTGCGACAACAGCGTCTCGCCTTTTTCGCCATAGACGAAGCCCATTGCATTTCCGAATGGGGGCACGACTTCCGGCCGGATTACCTGGACCTGTCGTCCCTGGCTCACGACTTTCCCGACGTGCCTTTGGCCGCATTCACAGCCACGGCCACACGCCGCGTCGAACAGGACATAATCGCCCGCCTGCATCTTCGCAACCCGCTGATCACCAGGGCTTCCTTCAACCGTCCGAACCTTTTTTACCAGGTCATTCCCAAGGATAAAGTGGAGCGGCAGATTCTTGACTTTGTCCGTACGCGCCAGGGTGAATCGGGCATTATATACCGGATTTCCCGCAAAGATGCGGAGGCCACGGCCGCCTATCTCAGCGCCCATGGCTTCCCCTGTCTCGCCTATCACGCCGGGCTCGCCGATTCGGACCGCGCCGAAGCCCAGAACGCCTTCAGAGAGGACCGCTGCCCCCTGATCGCCGCCACCGTGGCCTTTGGCATGGGTATCGATAAATCCAACGTGCGCTTTGTCATTCACGGCGACTTGCCCAAGAGCCTTGAAGGCTACTACCAGGAAACCGGCCGGGCCGGCCGCGACGGCGAACCGGCGCGCTGCGTCCTGTTTTACGGCCGCAAGGATATCGCCCAACTGCTCCGCTTCGCCGAGTCCGTGGAAGACGATAGCGCCAGGGCGGCCGCCAAAAGCCAGGTCTACCGCATGCTGGATTTTACCCAGAAAGAGGGTTGCCGCCGCAAGGCCCTGCTCTCCTATTTTGACGAAATTCCGGCTTTCGAGAATTGCGGCGCCTGTGATATCTGCACCGGGGAGGCGGAACGGGAGGACGCCACCGTGGCGGCGCAAAAGCTTCTGTCGGGCATGGTCCGCACGGGCGAACGCTTCGGCGCCGGACATATCATCGCCCTGGTCATGGGCAAGGGCACAAAACGCATGCGTGACCTGGGCCATGACGGTCTGCCTACCTTCGGCGTCGGGCGTGACCAACCGGAGGCATACTGGCGCAGGGTCATGGACGCCTTGCTGGCCCAGGGCCTGATTATCGTGAGCGACCCGGCCTTTCCCACGCCGTCGGTCAGCAGCGCCGGCTGGGAACTGTTGCGCGGCAAGCGCTCCTGCGCGATCATCCGCCTGGCGCAAAAAGCGGAAGAGAAGAGCGGCCGCAAAACGCGCGAGGAACACCCGATTTTCAGCCTGTTGCGCGACGAGCGAACCCGTCTGGCCCGCGAGGCCGGAGTGCCGCCTTACGTCATATTTTCAGACCGCACCCTGCGGGAAATGGCCGAGCGCCTTCCCGACACGCCGGAACGCCTTCTGGGGGTTACCGGCGTTGGTGCCTACAAGCTGAAAAACTACGGCGAAGCCTTTCTTTCTCTGGTGCGTGGCTGGCTGGATGAACACCCCGAAGAAGCTTGCCGCGCGGATGAGGGTGCCTGCCCGGCGCCGCCGGTCGGCGCTGACAAGGACAAGCCCGCGGTGGCGCGGCCCGCCGGGGCGACGCGCGCAAGCGGCACTGAAAGCTGGCGCGAAACCGGCCGGCTGCTCGATCAGGGACTCAGTCTCGAAGAAGCGGCCGAACAACGGGGGCTGAGCCTGTCGACCATCTACAGGCATCTGGGGCTGCTCCTGAGCAACGGCAAACAGTATTCGCCCTACCGTTTTTTCACGCCTGCCCGCTTTTCTCAAATACAGCGTCTGTACCGGGAGACCGGAGACCGGCGTCTGACCCCGGTGGTTGAACTTTCCCGGGCCGCGCCTTTGTCGGAAGAAACGGCGGTCAGTTACGATGAAGCCCGCCTCGCCAGGCTTTTTTTGCGCGGGCCTTCGAGTGAAATCGGGAGTGGACAGGACGGCGCATGAGCAGACTGAAATTCACATACGCGCAGGAGCGTTGCGTCCGGCTCGCCGGCAAGCTCATGCAGCGGACCGGCATGCTGTCCCCGGGAGCGCGGGTCGGGGTGGCGCTTTCAGGCGGCATGGACAGCTTCGTCCTGCTCAAGGTGCTGCTCATCCGGCAGCGCATCGTTCCCTTCCCCTTTTTTCTTATGGGCCTGCATGTGAATCCCGGTTTCGTGCCCGGAAATCATCT
>JAIRTI010000206.1 GCA_031255035.1 Desulfovibrio sp. | reverse complement strand
GCCCACACCCGCCAGGGCCTTGCCGGCCCCAGCTTCGTACCTGGACCCGGCGATTGGGCGGCTGATCGTTGTGCCCTGTTGATACGTTCAGTCAGAACCCAAACTGAGGGGGTCCGGGGAAAATCATTTCCCCCGGCGGGGTCCGGGGCGGTGCCCCGGCCGCCGCAGGCATTGCCTTTCACACCGGACTGAGCCCGGCTCTCTGCGCCCTTACAGTTCGTTGGGCAATTCCTTCAACTGGGCCATCGAGAATACGGGCCCGTCAATGCAGACGTATTTGTCGCCGATGTTGCAGCGGCCGCAGATCCCCACGCCGCATTTCATGCGCTTTTCCAGTGTGGTGAAGGTCTGCTCTTTGGTAAAGCCGAGTTTTTCCAAGGCCTGCAAAGTGAATTTGATCATGATCGGCGGTCCGCAGGTGACGGCCACGCTGTTTTTCGGCGACGGTGCCATCTCAAGAAGCACGTTGGGGATCAAGCCGACTTTGTGTTCCCAGCCTTCGGCTTCGCGGTCGATGGTCAGGACGGTTTCCAGGTCCTCACGGGACAGCCATTCGGGCAGTTCCGCCGAAAAGGCCATATCCTGCGGCGAGCGGGCACCGTACAAAAGGCGTATCGCGCCGTAATCCTTCCGGTTATCGAGCATGAAGAGCAACAGGGTGCGCAGCGGCGCCATGCCGATGCCGCCGCCGATGAAGACGATATCCTTGCCTTTCATGGTTTCGTACGGGAAGGCATTGCCCAGGGGGGCGCGTACGCCTACGGTATCCCCCGGTTCCAGGGTATGCAGGGCCGCCGTGTTTTCACCGGCCTTCATTACGCTGAACTGCAAATACTCCATGCGCGTCGGCGGCGAGTTGATGACGAAGGTCGATTCCCCCACGCCAAACATGGAAAGCTGCCCGACCTGGCCCGGCTCAAAATGAAACGCGCGCATGGCCAGCTCGTCCTGCAAGACTACCCGGAAAGTCTTGATGGCCGGGGTTTCCGTGATGACTTCGATCACCGTGGCCGGCATGGGCACATAGGGGTTGGTGCCGCCTTCCCTGAAAACCGGCCTGGTCGTGGATTGCGCCTCAGACATGGCCGACCTCCTTGATGGCGTCCAACACGATTTTGCGTATGTCGACGGATGACGGGCAACTTTTGATGCAACGTCCGCAACCGCAACAGGAAAACCGCCCGCCGTGGATCTTCGGGTAATAGGAGAATTTGTGGCCCACGCGATTTCTCAGCCGCGCGGATTTGCCCGGACGCGGATTGTGGCCGCTGGCCTCAAGGGTGAACTGAGGGGACATACAGTTGTCCCAGGAGCGCAGGCGCACCCCGGCCAGGCCGGAACTTTCGTCGGTAATATTGAAGCAATAACAGGTGGGGCACAAATAGGTGCAGGCCCCGCACGAGAGGCAATGGGCGCTCCGGTCGCGCCAGAATTCGGCACTGTCAAAAAGGTCCAGCAAGGATTCCTGGGCCGGACCGAGATCAGGAATCTCGCCCATGGCCTTGTCGGCGGCGCAATGCGCCTTGTCAGCTTCGGCCCGCTGTTCGGCCGTGGCTTCAGCCAGCGAGGGGGCGTCAAGCAAAGCGTCGCCCCGCTCCGTAAAGGCCTGAAGGAAAAACCCGCCCTCAATCTCCGTGGCCAGCACATCGGCCCCCTGGCCTGAGGCCGGGCCGCCGCTCACCCAATGGCAAAAGCAGGTGGACAGCGGCCTTTTGCAGGCCCTGACCACCAGCGCGGTCTTTTCCCGCCGTTTCAGATAATAGGGGTCTCTGGCCTCACCGTCCGTGCCCGAGCCCTCATATACAGGATCAAAAGACAAAAAACCGCGAGCGTCACAGGAAAGCGCCCCGAAAATCACGGCCGGTCCCGGCTCAGCGGGCTCCTGAACCTCCAGGCGGCGGCCGGATTTTTCGGCTTCGCCCTGTTTCGTAAAGGAAAAAAGCGCTTCGGCCCTGGGGAACAGGACGTGTTTGGCGCTTTCCGTGGGGCGGAGGGCCAGTTCGGGCGCCTCGCCTTCAATATGGGGACGGTATACCACGGCGCGGCCCTCACGGCGGGGCGCGTATACAGTCGCCTTGGCGGCCAGCTCCGACAGCCATTGAGGGAGGGCGCCCGGAGAAAGAAATTTTGTCTTGCTCATTACCAGTGCCTCTCTTTGATGGCGGGCTCGTCCAGACTGAACGTGAGAAGGGGCGGCCTGCCTTCATCAATCCCGGCCCGGTAGGCGAACAGGTCTTCCACCCGCCGCGACAGGGCCCGTTTCAGGAGCAGCACCGGAATGCCCACCGGGCAGGCGCGCTCGCATTCGCCGCAGCCGGTACAGCGCCCGGCCAGGTGGCTGGCGTGGATGATCTGAAAAAAAAGCTTGTCGCGCACCCCGTCGGACTGCGTCAGCCAATGCGGGTCGCGGCTGACGGCCACGCACTGATCCCGGCACACGCACAAGGGGCAGGCGTTGCGGCAGGCATAGCAGCGGATGCAGCGCGACATTTCCCGCTCCCAGAAGGCCATCCTCTCCTCGTAGGGCCGGGACTCCAAGGCTTTGAGATCGTCGTAGGGGTCTTCCCCTGTCGACGGCTCCATGGGCGCGCCGATAAAAAGGTCGGCGTCAAGGGCGTTGGGAAAACGGCAGCGGCCGCACTTGTCCGCCCGCACGTCATTTTTCTCCAGCTTGAGTTCGCCGCCGGGATGCGTCAGGACAACGGCCCCGGCTTCTTCCCGCAGAGACGTGACTTCGCCAGGCTCGCACAGCCCCTCAAGCCGCGCCGCGACTTTGCCCACATCGATGACCCCGTCACAGGGGAAGCCGATGACGTGGACTTCCTCACGCCTGATCAGACCTTCGTTGACCAGTTGCCCCACGGAGCGGGCGTCGCAGCCCTTGACGACGACCCCGACTTTGCGCCCCTTGTATTCGGGCAGAAACAGCGCCGGGTTGTTCACGGCCTGAAAATCCGCCCTGAACAAGTCGGCGTCCGCTTCTTGCCGCGCGAAGAGCGGGGAGCGCCGCAAGACCTCGGGGCCGGGTCCCCAGCCGATGACACAGTCGCAATCCGCAAGGGCGGCGCGAACGGCTGATTTCAGTTCATCCTGCATGGACATAGGCTTTCCTTATATCGTGTCGACACTGTCTACATCGCCCTGGACAGCAAGGCCTCAAGCTCGGGGGCGGCGGGAAGGCGGCGGGAAGGCCCCAGGGCGTGTATCTGCCCGGTGAAGCTTTCCACCACATGCTGCCAGCGCTGGCCTTCGGAGGCCGAAACCCAGGTGTATTCAAAACGGCGCGGGTCGATGCCGAGCACGGGCAGCAGCCCCTTGAGCACCTCAAGTCGGCGGCGGGCGTAGTAATTGCCTTCGGCGTAATGACAATCGCGCGGATGGCAGCCGGAAACCAGGACGCCGTCAGCGCCGTTGACCAGGGCCTTCATGATGAAGAGCGGATTGATGCGCCCGGAACAGGGCACGCGCACGATGCGCAGATCCGTGGGCTGGGTGAAGCGGCCCACTCCGGCCGTGTCCGCCCCGCCGTAAGAGCACCAGTTGCATAAAAAGCCGACGATACGCAGTTCCTTCCCCGCTAAAACCGACATAAGGCCTCCACTTCGGCGAGAATCTGGTTATCGGTGAAGTGCGACAACTGAATGGCCCCCTGCGGGCAGGTGGCGTTGCACACGCCGCAGCCCTGGCAGACGGTCTCGATGACCTCGGCCTTGGGCTGGCCGCGCATGTCAATCTCCTGAATGGCCTTGAAGGGGCACACCTTGACGCACTTGCCGCAGCCGATGCAGCGGGAAACGGTCACCGAGGCTATCTGCGGGTCGGACTCCAGCATGTCCCGTGAAAGCAGGCCGATGGCCTTGGCCGCGGCCGCGCTTCCCTGGGCGACCGAAGCCGGAATGTCCTTGAGCCCCTGGCAGGCGCCGGCCAGAAACACGCCGGCCGTATTGGTCTCCACCGGCTTGAGCTTGGGGTGCCCTTCCATGAAAAAGCCGTAGCCGTCATAGGATATGCGCAGCTTTTCAGCCAGGCCGGGAGCGCCTTTGGCCGCTTCCCCGCCGACGGCCAGCACCACCAG
>JAIRTI010000152.1 GCA_031255035.1 Desulfovibrio sp. | reverse complement strand
AAAGAGATATGGCAAAAATTCCTGTTTCGCTGCCGCACGGAAAGCAAATTGAACTCAGCCCCGGAGCGCACAGTGAACTCATCAAAGCCATCATTGAAGTATTCGCCCCTTGTTTTGCGCCGGGAAGCATCCCTGTCTATGCTGGAGATACCGGCAACAAGTGGGGCTACTTTGACGAAAAGCTGCTCGCCAGTTTGGGAGTTGCCATAGATTCCCACGGCAAGATGCCTGATGTCGTTCTGTACTACAAGAAAAAGGACTGGGTATTGCTGGTGGAGTCCGTGACTAGCCACGGACCAGTGGACGGCAAACGGCATGATGAGTTGGCGAAACTTTTCTCCAAAGCGAAACCGGGGATCGTCTATGTGACCGCCTTCCCCAATCGTGCGACAATGGCCCGATATCTTGGTGAGATTGCCTGGGAAACCGAAGTATGGATTGCTGATGCGCCCACGCACCTGATTCATTTCAATGGGGAGCGTTTTTTGGGGCCGTATGGAAAATAGTCTCCGCTCCACTTGCTCCAAATCCGCTCCATCAACTCTGGAAATTTTTGAATTTTCAAAAATTTCATCACTCAACAGTTTTCAAGGGAGTCAATGATAGAGACGCGATCCGGAAAAAAAAACGCCCGCTACAGCCCGGAAGGGCCGTATTGAAACTCAGGGTCTTCAAAGGCGGTATACGCCGGGGCGTATATCAGGTCGACCTTGCCCACCGGGCCGTTCCGCTGCTTGCCGATGATAATTTCGGCCTGATCGACGGGCGGGCGGTCTTCGGCCTTCATATAGGCGGCCTCGCGGTAGATGAACATGATGATGTCGGCGTCCTGTTCGATGGCGCCGGATTCCCGCAGGTCCGAAAGCATGGGCCGGCGCTTGTCGCCGGTGCGCTCTTCGATTTTGCGGTTCAACTGGGAAAGGGCCAGAACCGGCAGATTCAACTCCTTGGCCATGGCCTTGAGGTTGCGGGAGATATCCGAGATTTCCAGTTCACGGGAATCCGTCCGCCGCGACGAGCGCATGAGCTGCAAATAATCCACCACCACCAGGCCCACGTTCTTCTCAGCCTTGAGCCGTCTGGTCCTGGCCCGCATTTCAAGAGTGGAGAGCGACGGCGAATCATCGATATAAATTGGGGCGTTGCTGAAGACTTCGGCCGCGTCGTGCAGGGCCAGCCAGTCGTCGTCCGTCAGCTCCCGGCTGCGCCTGACCCGCGAAACGTCAACCTTGCCCCAGGAGCAGAGCATGCGCATCATAAGCTGCTGCATGGACATTTCCAGGGAGTAAATGAGCACGCCCACCTGTGAGCGGATAGCCGCGCGCATGGCGATATTCAGGGCAAAGGCGGTTTTGCCCATGGAAGGCCTGGCCGCCAGGATGATCAGGTCCGAAGGCTGAAGCCCGGCCGTCATATAGTCGAGGCGCGAGTAATGTGTGCGCACGCCGGTAATGGGGTCGTCGAGCCCGGCCCGGCGCTGCAACTCGTCAAAGGCCTGCCGGGTGAGCGTGGCGGAATCGGCGTAAGTCCGGCCGTAACTGCGCTGGGAGATGGCGAAAATGCTCTGCTCCGCGTCGTTGAGCAGACTGCGCACGTCCTGTCCCGGCTCGTAGCTCTCGGCGATAATGTCAGCGCAGGAACCGATGAGCTGACGGGCCATGGCCTTGTCGCGCACCAGGCCGGCGTAATATTCGGCGTTGGCCGCGCTGGCGATGGATGAAGCCAGTTCGGCCAGATAGACGGCCCCGCCCGCCTCTTCCAGCCTGGACAAGGACTTCAGCCGCTCGGCCGCTGAAATGAGGTCAACCGGCACGCTGCGCTGGAAAAGTTCGCGGAAGGCGGTGAAAATAAGGCGATGCGCCGGCAGGTAGAAATCCTCTTCGGTCAGGATGTCAACCAGCGTGTACAGGGATTCGGGCTTCAAAAAAACTCCCCCAAGCACGGCCTGTTCGGCCTCCAGGCTATGGGGGGGGACGTTGCGCACCAGGTCCGAGGCCGAGGACTCGGACAAAGCGCCCGCCTGTCCCCCGGCGCCGACTGGGGAGGAACCGGGGGCGGCGCCGGAAAAGGCGGAATTACTCGGCTTGCGCCTGGGCGGATTGTTCGTTCTGGACTGCGACATCACTTTCCTCTGAGGCGGCGGAAGCGGCGGAAACCTCTGAAGCGGCGGAAGCGGCTCTGGCGGCGGCTTCTTCCTCTTCTTCATAATGCGACTTCTCGGCCACAACGGCGAGGGACAGTTCCGCCACCACGTCGGCATGCAGGCGCACGCGGACAATATAGTCGCCCAGCGCCCTGACGGGCGCGTCCAGCAGGATGCGGCGGCGGTCGATTTCAATGCCTTTGGCTTCAAGGGCCTCGGCAATCAGGGCCGAGGTCACGGAGCCGTAAAGCTTGTCGTTGTCACCGACCCGCATGGCAATGGTCAGAGGGGTGGCCGCTATCTTCTCGGCAAGGGAGGCGGCGGCGCCGCGCAAGGCTTCGGTCTTGGCCTGAAGCTTTTTGCGCTCAAGCTCAAAAACCTTTTCATTGGCGGATGTGGCGAGCATGGCATAGCCCTGGGGCAGCAGATAGTTGCGGCCGTAACCGGGCTTGACTTCAACCATGTCGCCGAGCCTGCCGAGATTTTCCACGTCGGTTCGCAGGATAACTTTCATGGGCACGCCTCCTACAGGATGCTCTTTTTCTTCACGTCGCTGGAGTGCGTGGCCGTGTAAATCATAAGGGCCATCTGGCGCGAGCGCTTGATCTCGGTGGTGAGCTGGCGCTGGTGGCGCGCGCAGACGCCGGTAATGCGGCGGGCGATGATCTTGCCGCGCTCGTTCACGAAATCACGCAGAATGTCGGGCCTTTTGTAATTGAGCGGCAGGTCTTTGTCAGCGCAGAAGCGGCAGAACTTGCGCCGGGGAGGGAATTTTTTCTTGAAGGCCATTATGCCGCCTCCTCTTCGCCGCCGGCTTCGTCATCCAGCTTGACGCTCAGGAACTTGAACACGCCTTCGGCGATACGGATATTGCGCTCAAGTTCGGCGATCAGCGCGCCGGGAGCGGCGTACTCAAAACGCACGTAATAACCGCGCATCTGCTTCTGTACGGGGTAGGCGAGATCGCGCATGCCCCAATGGTCTTCCGCCAGCATCCTTCCACCCTCGCGCTCAATCACGGACTTGAACGACTCAAGAAGCGCCGTTCTTTCATCGCCGGAAAGCTCGGGGGAAAGGAGCAGCAGCGTTTCAAAACGTCTCATGCCGTCCTCCTTGCGGACTATGGCCCGTCCGGTCATCGGACGAGCAAGGAACCAAAGTGCATAGAAGAAAAAAACGGGATTGTCAACGGGAACTTCGCGATTTTCCCACTCCCGAGTTGCATTGAAGCCAAAAGCAGGTTACTTTGGCAGAGTGTATATCGTCTGCCCGGCCGGACGACCGCGCCTGCACACAAACCCAAGCCCTGGTGGGATCCATATGACCGGCCCCGAAAAACGTCCCCTGCTCCCGTCCCTGGCGCTCTGCGCCCTGTTTTGCCTGTGCCTGTGCGGCTGCCCCAAAGTCGACATCGGCGCGGGCGGGCTGGATACGCCGCCCCCGGCCAGACTTTCGCCTCTGGACCAGGCCAAAAACGCCTATGTGGGCGGCGATTTCGCCAAGGCCGAAGGCATGGCCATGCGCCTGAGCCAGGACGGCTCGCTGAACGCGGACCAGGGCCTTGAGGCCAACCGCGTCCTGGCCGCTTCGGCCCTGAAGAACAACCACCCGAGCGTCGCCCTGACCGCCCTTGATCAATGGCGCAAAGCCGCTCCGGGCGCGGATGACGGCAAGGAATGGCAGGACGCCTTCGGCAGGGCGCTGCGCGCCCTGTCCTCCCACGACGCCCGGACCCGCGCCAACGAAGTCTACCAGGACGCCGGACGCTCGGGCCTTATACGCAGCATCGCCGGCATCTGCCTGGCCGTGCGCCAGTGGCAGAACGGCGAACTCGGGCAGACCATGGCCGCGCTGGAAAATATCCACACCTCGGCCGCCGGCGACCAGGAAAAGGCCGCCATTGAAAGCCGTCTCGCCCTTGAACTGCACCTGGCCGACCCCAGCGCTTCAGCCCTGGCCTTCATGGCCGTCACGGACGCCAACCAGGGGAACTTCCCGTACAACATCATCAGCATTGACAAACTGCGCCGGGCCACCCTGAACCCGGCCACGCGCGACGAAGCCCAGGCCGCGTTCAACGTGCTGGCCGGCCGCGTCGTCCTGGCCGAGCCCGGCCTTTTGCAAAGCCCGCCCGGCGAAACCGAGATCGGCATCCGGCCCGGCGCTTCAACCGCCACAACGAGCCCCGGCGGACCGGCGCCCGGACAACCTGTCGTCCTGGCCCTGCCCCTTTCCGGCACTTACGGCCCCATATCGGCCAAAATTGTTGCCGGCGCGCGCGTCGCCTGCGCCGAAACCGGCTCGCCCCTGGAAGTCATCGACACCGACCAGGTTGGCTGGGTATCCAAAATCGACGCTTTGCCCGGGAACGCCACGGTCATCGGCGGCCCCCTGCGCCGCGACGACTACGCCAAAGCCAAAGCCCAGGGCCTGACCTCGCGCAGAGCCGTGTTCGCCTTCCTCTCGCTTCTGGATTCCGGCGACGAAGGCCGAACCGCCTGGCGCTTCTTCTCCAGCCCCGAGGATCAGGTCGACGCCCTGCTCGGCTTTACCTCGCGCCTGGGCATTAACGGCTACGGCGTCTTCTACCCCGAAGACAACTTCGGACGGCGCATGGCCTCCATCTTTGAAGCCAGGGCCCGCGCCGCCGGCGCCGGAACCGTGATCAGCCAAAGCTACACGCCCGGCAGCCAGAACGACTGGATGGCCTCGGCCGACATCCTGCTCTCCAAGAACACCTCGGGCAGCGTGTTCCGCGCCATCTTCCTGCCGGACAGTTGGAAGAACATGGACGTCATCGTCCCCAACTTCTTCTATCAGAACGAAACGCGCCAGGTGCTTCTGGGCACCAACCTCTGGGAACAGGGGCTCTCCGCCGGCGGCTTCGTCAGCATGCAGTACTACGGGCTGGCGGTCTTCCCCGGCAACTGGAATCCCGGCAACCCCAGCGCCGCCGGGAAGAAACTCCAGTCCGACCTGCTGGGCGCCGGCAAAAACAGCGCCGACTTCTGGTCAGGCCTCGGCTACGACTTCGCCCGACTCTCCGCCCGCCTGGGCGTCCGCGAAGGCTTCAACGCCGAAAGCGTCAACGCCGCCCTGCAAGCGGCCAACATAGACTGGAGCATCGCCCCCATAAGCTGGAACGCCGGCGTCGCCTCACAGCAAATGCACCTGTTCAGTCCTACCAGCGACGGCTTCGCGCCGCTCAACGAAGCTCAGTTCCGGGCCGCCTTCGACGACGCCTGGCGCTAGAGCGAAGGAAACGCTGATTTTTCGTTTTGGCGTCGTTGCTGCGGCTTTTTTGAAGGGGGCAGGACCGAAGTAGTCCAGCCCCCTTCAAAAAAGCCTTGCGCCTGCAGCAATTCTAATTTTGTCGAAGCCAATTTGATCGCATGTGGGCTCCGCCCACAGCGCCAGGGCCTTGCCGGCCCTGGACCCGGCGATTGGGTGACTGGAGTGCTGCCATGTTGATACGCGCAGTCGGAACCCAAACTGAGGGGGTCCGGGGGAAATCATTTCCCTCAACAACTAAGTTTTCTTCAGAAAATTACAAAAAATATTTCAAATCAATTCAAACTCTTAAGCTAACTTTCAACTTGGTTGAGGTTAGCTTAAT
>JAIRTI010000126.1 GCA_031255035.1 Desulfovibrio sp. | reverse complement strand
ACCAGCGCACCGGCCTGATACAGGCGTATAAATCCAGGGTCTGGCGCAGGGTGACGTTGAGACTGCGAAAGCCCTTGCCCACCGGGGTGCTCAAAGGCCCCTTGATCGCGCAGCGAGCCCCCCTGAGGGCCTCCAAGGTGGCGTCCGGCAAAAGTTCGCCGCACTCGCGCAAGGCTTTTTCTCCTGCCGGCAGTTCCTGCCAGTCGAGCTTTTCCTCGCCCTTGTAAGCCGTGGCCACAGCCGCATCCAGAACCCGAAACGCGGCCCGCGCCACTTCCGGGCCGATGCCGTCGCCTTCAATAAAAAATATGGTGTGCCGCATGGTCGTTCCGTGGTTGGAGGTTGGGAAAAAACTGAACCGACGCCCTTTTACTACGCCTGGCGCCGCCGCGCAAGACGCCTTGACTTTCCCCGGCAATTCTCATTATGAGCTTTTTGCGGCCCCCCATTCGCCAGTTGTGAAAGGCAATGCCTCCGGCGGCCGGGGCGCTGCCTCGGACCCCGCCGGGGGAAATGATTTCCCCCGGACCCCCTCCGTTTGGGTTCCGGCTGCGCGTATCAACATGGGCACAACGATCAGCCACCCAATCGCCGGGTCCAGGGCCGGCAAGGTCCTGGCGGGGCGTGGGGCGGAGCCCCACATGCGATCAAATTGGCTTCGACAAAATCTCCCTGTTTGGCCCGTCTTGTGCTAGCGCCCGCCGGACGCTATAGTGCCGGAAACGCGCTGTCTCTCCGGGGAAGGCGCTCAATCACGTCTGGAGAACCCATGGGAACGACCATCCGCTTCGGGGTTTCGCTTGACTCCGATCTTCTGGAACGCTTTGACGCCCTGTGCGACGAACGGGGCTACCAGACACGTTCCGAAGCGATCAGAGATTTGATCCGCAATACTCTTGTCAACAAGGAGTGGGAGGATGACGACGCCAACGTGGCGGCCACGCTCACCCTGGTCTACGATCATCATAAAAGCGATCTGGCCCAGCGCGTCACCAACGTCCAGCACGACCACCACCATCTGATCATCACCACCATGCATGTGCACCTGGATCATCACAACTGCCTGGAAGTTCTGGTGCTGAAAGGGCCTGGCAACGATGTGCGCGGCTTCGCCCAAAACCTCATCTCCACCAAGGGGGTGATGTTCGGCAAGCTTTCTCTTGCCACCACCGGCGAAAACCTCTGCTGACCATGCGTGACGTTCAGAACAGCCCGGCTGAAGTGGCTATGCCCATTGACAGCGTGGGGGTCCGCAACCTGCGCCTGCCCATCATGGTCAGCCAGAGGCTGGGCGGCCCCCAGCACACGGTTGCCGAGGTGGAGCTTGGCGTGGAACTGCCGTCCCGTTTCAAGGGCACGCACATGAGCCGCTTTGTCGAGGTGCTTGAGAACTGGAATGAAGACCTTTCGTACAAAAGCATGAAGAGCCTGCTGGAACACATCCTGGCCCGGCTCGAAGCGCACAGGGCCCATGCGCTTTTCGCCTTTCCGTATTTTCTGCGCCGTCCGTCGCCGGTTACGGCCGCTTCGGGCCTTCAGGGCTATAACTGCCGCTTGACCGGCGAACTTGAAAAGAGCGGCGCCGGCCGGCCCGTGTTTCTGCTTGAGGTTGACGCGCCGGTCATGACCGTGTGTCCGTGCTCCAAGGCCATCAGCGACGAAGGCGCGCACAGCCAGAGGGCGGAAATCCGCATGGCCCTCAGGCTCAAAGGTTTTAACTGGCTGGAGGAATTCATCGAAATAGCCGAACGCTCCGCTTCATCCCCCACTTACCCGCTGCTCAAGCGCGAAGACGAAAAACACGTTACCGAGCAGTCCTTCGCCCGTCCGTGCTTTGTGGAGGACGTGGTGCGCAACGTCGCCACCACCCTTGAAAAACATCCCCAGGTGTCCTGGTTCCGCGTCGAGGTTGAAAGCTATGAATCCATTCACGCCCACAACGCTTACGCCCGCATCGAGCGTCAGGTGGACGCGCCATAAGTGTCCGGTATGCATATCGTTCTCTTTGAACCTGAAATTCCTCCCAATACCGGGAACATCGCCCGCCTGTGCGCCGGCATGGGCGCGGAGCTTCATTTGATCCAGCCGCTGGGCTTCAGCCTGGAAGACCGCTATCTGAAACGGGCCGGCCTGGATTACTGGCCCCATGTATGCCTTGGCGTCTGGCCGGACCTTTGCGCCTATATGGCCGGGGCGGGCGCGGGCAAGCGCCTGGTGGCCGGCAGCAGCCGCAAGGGTTTCGCGGCCCACCGCTTTGCCTTCACCCGCCAGGACGCCCTGCTGCTCGGCCCGGAGACCAGGGGCCTGCCCGAACAGGCGCTGAATCTCGCCTGCGCCTGCGTGCGTATTCCCGTTTCCGACAAGGTGCGCAGCCTGAACCTGTCCACGGCCGCCGGCATTCTTCTGGCGCTTGCCATGGCCTCCACCGGCGAACTGGACGATTCCTCTCTGGCGCGCGGGCTCGAAAACGGCGTTGACGCCGGCTTGTCCGGCGATCCTCCCAGCCGGGG
Organism: Desulfovibrio sp.; assembly: GCA_031255035.1. Lineage (GTDB taxonomy): Bacteria > Desulfobacterota > Desulfovibrionia > Desulfovibrionales > Desulfovibrionaceae > Frigididesulfovibrio. The sequence goes on along the minus strand of JAIRTI010000126.1, from coordinate 1,137 downwards.
AAAGGCCGGGCAATGATCGCCCTGGCGTGTCTGGCGCTTGCCCTTGACCTTGTATTCGCCGACCCGAAGTCCCTGCCCCATCCCGTACAGGGCATCGGCTTTTTGGCCGGACGCCTGGAAACTCACGCCAGACGGCTCGGCGCGGCGCGCGGGGCGCCTGTTCTTGCGGGCGCTCTGGCCTGTCTTGCTCTGTGTCTTCTGTCCGCGAGCCTTGCGGCTCTTGCCTGCCGGCTCCCCTCTTTTCTGGGAAGCCTCGCCGCGCTGTATCTTGCCTGGTCCGGCCTGGCCCTTGGCGGACTTGTGCGGGAAGGAAAAAGCGCCCTCGCCCGCATCCGGGACGCGGAAAAAGACAGCTCGACGCTGCCGGCCGCCCGCCACGCCGTGCAAATGCTGGTATCCCGCGACACGTCGGCCATGCTGACGGACGAACTCTACCGTTCGCTGGCGGAAAGCCTCAGCGAAAATCTCAACGACGCCTTTGTCGCGCCCTTCTTCTGGCTTTGCCTCACCGGACCGGCGGGCCTGTGGTTCCACAAAACGGCCAGCACCCTTGACTCCATGTGGGGATATCGAAACGAACGCTGGCGGGACTTCGGCAAAACCGCCGCGCGGCTGGACGACGCTCTGGCCTTCATTCCGGCCAGACTCAGCGCCGCGCTTATGCTGCTCACCGCCTGGCTTGAGCACACGGCAAGGCGCATACGCGGCCTGCCGCCGCGCCCTTTGACGCCGGCCTTTGACGGCGATTTTTTCCAAACGCCCGGCTGGCCGGGCTACGCGACCATAAGCCGCCAGGCCCGCGCCTGCTCAAGCCCCAATGCGGGCTGGCCCATGGCCGCCGCTGCCTGGCTTTTCCACGGAAAAAGCGGCGGCCCCACGCCCTATGACGGAATCATGGCGCAAAAACCACTGCTGGGACCGGAAAAAGGCCGGTGGCAGCGGGAAAACTGCCGACTGCTGCTGCTCCATGTCAGAAACACGGGCATAGTCTGCGCCCTGATTGCTCTTGCTTTCGCGGGTATTGTATGATGAAGCCAATTTGATCGCATGTGGGCTCCGCCCACACCCGCCAGGACCTTGCCGGCCCTGGACCCGGCGATTGGGTGGCTGATCGTTGTGCCTTGTTGATACGTTCAG
>JAIRTI010000066.1 GCA_031255035.1 Desulfovibrio sp. | reverse complement strand
GTGCACAGCCTGCGCGGCATTGAGGACGGCCTGCCTTCGGCGCTAAAACAGCTTGAAAAAAAAGTGGAACTGGATATTGCCGGGGTCACCCGGCTCGACACCACCGGGGCCCTGCTCCTGAACTTGACGGCGGAACGCCTGGGCCTGGCCGGGAAAAACCCTTCCATCACCGGCACCGACGATCTGACCGATCACCTTCTCAAAAAAGCCGCCCTGCCGGCGCCGGAAAGGCGCGAACGGCCGAAGCGGCCGCCCGCCGCTGTCGCGTTGTGCAATGCCGTCGGCAAGCAGGTGTGCGACGTTGCCGTGCTGATGGGCGAGTTGACCAGCTTCCTGGGGCGTTTTCTCGTCACGCTGCTTTCGCTGATCAGGCATCCCGGAAACATGCGCTGGACCTCGCTGGCCTTCCATATGGAGCAGGTGGGGCTGCGGGCCGTTCCCATTGTGGGCCTTTTAACCTTCCTCATCGGCCTGGTGGTCGCCTATATGGGCGCCCAGCAGCTCACCATGTTCGGCGCGCAGGTGTTCGCCGTGAACCTGCTTGAGGTCACGGTGCTGCGGGAAATGGCGGTGCTCATCACCTCCATCGTGGTGGCCGGGCGTTCGAGTTCCTCCTTCACCGCCCAGATAGGGGCCATGGTGGCCAATGAAGAAGTGGACGCCCTGCGCTCCATGGGGCTTGATCCCAATACGCTTCTGGTGGCGCCGCGGGTGCTCGCCCTGACCCTGTGCCTGCCCATGCTGGTTTTTATCGCGGACGTCATGTCGCTGCTCGGCGGAGCGGCGGCCCTCTGGTATACCATGGACATGAATCTGAACACCTTTGTGTCGCAATTGGGGAACGTCACCAATGTGAACAACTTTACGGTCGGGCTTGTCAAAACGCCGTTTTTTGCCGTGTCCATAGGCCTTGTCGGGTGCTTTCAAGGCTTCCGGGCCACGGGCAGCGCCGAATCCGTGGGTTTCCTGACCACGATATCCGTGGTCCAGTCGATTTTTGCCGTCATCCTGCTTGACGCCCTGTTCGCCATCTTTTTCACCACCCTCGGCATATGAACGATACTGACAAACAGGCGCGGAGCGGGCAGGCGCCCATCATACGGCTGCGGGGGATCACCAACCGCTTCGGCAGCCAGGTGGTGCACGACAAGCTGGATCTCGACATCCGCCCAGGGGAGATACTGGGGCTCATCGGCGGCTCCGGCACCGGCAAGTCCGTGCTGTTGAGGACGATTCTGGGGCTCAACCGCCAGGCCGCCGGCAGCGTCGAGATCATGGGCCTGGATATGGACAGCGCCTCGGAGGAGGAAAAGGCCGACATCAGGCGCCAATGGGGCGTGCTGTTTCAGGACGGCGCTCTGTTTTCCTCGTTGAGAGTGGGGGACAATATCGCTTTTCCGCTGCGGGAGTTCACCCGGATTTCGCGCCCCATGCAGGAGGCCGTGGCCCGGATGAAAATCGCCTTTGTGGGCCTGCCGGGTTTCGCCTACGATAAATTTCCGGGCGAGCTTTCGGGCGGCATGCGCAAACGGGCCGGCCTTGCCAGGGCCCTGGTCATGGATCCGGCCATCCTGCTGCTCGACGAACCCACCGCCGGCCTGGACCCTCTGGGGGCCGCCGGTTTTGACCAGCTTATCAAAGACCTGCGAGACAGCCTCAACCTTACGGTCTGCATGGCCACTCACGATGTGGACACGCTGTTCGCCGTGTGCGATCGCGTGGCGGTACTCGCGGAAAAACGCATTTACGCGGTGGATACCATCCCGAATCTGCTGCGGGTGGACTACCCCTGGATACAGGAATATTTCTCCGGCCCCAGAGGCCGGGCCGCGGCCTCAGGCTACAAACGCGAGGGAGAGAGCGGCAACGAGGGGACAAACATTATTTGAACGGTCATGGCTTACCGCCGTTGACGCGGCGGCGAGCCTTCTGGAGACGGCATGGAAATACGGGCGAATTATATCATGGTCGGGTTGTTTACCCTGGCGGTGCTGCTGGGAGGCGTGAGCTTCACGCTCTGGATCGGCACGCGCGACAAGGGCATGCCCCAGGACGAGTATGACATCTCTTTCAGCGAGAGCGTGAAAGGGCTGTCAGTCAACAGCGACGTGCTGTTCATCGGCATCCGCGTGGGCAAGGTCACCCAGATAAAGATCAGCAATCTGAACCCCGGAGAGGTCCGGGTACGCATCGCCGTGAATTCGGACACGCCGGTTCGCAAAAACTCCACGGCCCAACTTGAATCGCTGGGCATAACCGGGGCGTCCGTGGTGTCCATTTCCGGGGGAACCGCCGACAGCCCGCTCCTGGATGTGCCCGAAGGCGCCGTCGGCGAGATTCCGGCCGAGCCCTCGACCCTGGCCTCGGTGTTCTCGCAGATGCCAGACGTGCTGGCCAAGGCCACGCATGTCCTGAACAGCATAGGCAAAGTGTTCTCCAACGAGAACGTGGCCTCGGTCACCTCCATGCTGCGCTCGCTGGACGAGGTCAGCCTGACCCTGAGCAAACGCGCGGCGACCATTGACACTATCATCGGCGAAAGCGAAAAGCTTCTCGCCAATATTGAGCGGCTCTCGGCCAACGCCAACCAGATGCTCGCCACCGACGTCAGGCAGACAAGCCAGGCCATGAGCCGCATCGCCGCAAGGGTGGATTCCACCCTGATGGTCATGGAGCCGGGCCTGAAGCAGTTTTCGTCCCAGGGCCTGGCCGACATGCGCATGCTCATGGTCGACATGCGCAATCTCGTGCATGTGCTCACGCGGGTCGG
>JAIRTI010000030.1 GCA_031255035.1 Desulfovibrio sp. | reverse complement strand
TCAAGAGCTACGATCGGGGATGAGCCGCGTACGGCGGCGGCCAGGGCTTCACGGATGGCGCGGTAAAACAGGTGCCGCTCATGGGCCAGGGTTTCGAGTTTGGCGCCCAGCGGGCCGACAAAGCCGTAACAGAGCAGGATGCCGAGAAAGGTGCCCACCAGGGCGGCGGCCACGGAGTTGCCGAGCACATCGGGGCCGTCGTTGATATGACTCATGGTGACCACGATGCCCAGGACGGCGGCCACGATGCCCAGACCGGGCAGGGAGTCCGCCATATGGCTGATGGAGTGGGCCGGCAGCATTTCCTCGTCGTGCATGGAACTCATGTCCACGCCCATGAGCTTGTCCAGTTCGCCGGCATTGCCGGTGGTAAGGTAGATGCGGAGCGTATCGCCGATAAACAGGCAGGCGTGCCTGTCTTTGGCCATGGTGGGGTAGCGCTGGAACAGGGCACTGGATTCGGGCTGTTCAATGTCTTTTTCAACGCTGATGATGCCTTCGCGCTGCATTTTGGCGAAAAGGCCGTACAACAGCGCCAACATGTCCAGGTATTTGGCCTTGGACGGGCCGTTGCCGAACACTTGGCCCAGGCCTTTGGCCGCGAGTTTCAGGGTGAACAGCGAGTTTGAGGCGACAAAGGACCCGAAACCCGCGCCGAAAATGATCAACAGTTCATTGGGCTGCACCAGAACGGCAAAGTTGGAACTGTGCATGGCGTAGCCGCCAAGCACCGACCCGAAAACGATGAAGAAACCTATAAGAACAAACATCACAGATACCCTTATGCGGCGCGCCCTCGCTCCGGATCGCGCTGCCGAAGTGTTCCGCGCGAACCGCCGGCAAGGTGAGCGATCTCGCGTCCGGTATGGATTTCCAAATAATAGACTTTTTTTCGCGCTTTGGAAAGCGTAAAAGCGACGAGAACCAAAAAAGGCCTCAAATTATGCCCGCAAGATGGCGTATATTTTGGTAAATACTTTCCTCGTCAAGACCCAGGCGTTTGCGAAGCGCGCCGGCCGGGCCGTGCTCGATAAAGGCGTCGGGCAGGCCCAGGCGCTGTACGCGCTGGCCGCGCAGAAGGCCCTCATCGTTCAGCCGCTCCAGGACGGCCGAGGAAAAGCCGCCGGCCAGGCAGCCTTCCTCAAGCAGAAGCAGGGCCTCATGGCTTTCGGCCATGTCGCGCAGGTCCTGTTCTGGCAGGGGTTTGACGAAGCGGGCGTTCAGCACGGTGACGGCGACCCCTTCTTCCCGTTGCAAGCGTTGGGCCGCATGCAGGGCGGGCAGCACCCGGCTGCCCAGGGCGATGACCGCAAGACGGCCGTCGCCCCGGACAAGCACTTCGCCCCGGCCGATGGGCAGGGCGCGCGCGGGCCAGGGCAGCGGCGCGCCAGAGCCGAGGCCGCGCGGCCAGCGCAACGCGAAAGGCCCGTCATGGGCCAGGGCCGTTGCCAGGCCGTGCTGCAACTCGGCTTCATCCTTGGGGGCGAACAGAACGATATTCGGGATGTGGCGCAGATAGGCCAGATCAAAGGCCCCCTGGTGGGTGGGCCCGTCCTCGCCGACAAGCCCGGCCCTGTCAATACAGAACGTGACCGGAAGCTTTTGCAGGCAGACATCGTGCACAATCTGATCGTATGCGCGCTGCAAAAAGGTGGAGTAGACGGCCACAAAAGGCTTGAAGCCCTGGGTGGCCAGGCCGGCGGCCATGGTCACGGCGTGCTGTTCGCAGATGCCGACATCGATGAAGCGCTCGGGAAAGCGGGCGGCGAAGTCGGTCAGGCCCGTGCCTTCGGGCATGGCCGCGGTAATGGCGATGATGCGCTTGTCGGCTCTGGCCAGGGCGCAGATGCCCCGGCTGAAGGCCTCGGTGTAGCTGACGCCTTCGCCGGCGGCTTTGGATTGCGCGAATCCCGTTTTCGGCTCAAAGCTGCCAATCCCGTGAAAAAGCACCGGATTGGCCTCGGCCGGGGCGTAGCCCTTGCCTTTGCGGGTGAGGATGTGGACCAGAACGGGCCGGTCCAGGGCGGCGGCCAGATTCAGGGTTTTGCGCAGCTCTTCGAGATTGTGGCCGTCCACCGGGCCTATATAGTTGAAGCGCAGGGCTTCGAACAGGATGCCGGGGGTGAAGAAGTTTTTGAAGCTGTGCTTGCTGCGCCTGGCGATTTCCATCAAATCGGCGCCAATGCCGGGGATACCGGTGAGAAAGGCCTCGACTTCGCGTTTGACCCGGCGCACCCAGCGCGCGGAAAGGTTGCGGCTCATAAACAGGGACAATGCGCCCACGTTTTTTGAGATGGACATTTCATTGTCGTTGAGAATGACGATAAAGCGCCGGGCCGTGGCCCCGGCCTGGTTCAGGGCCTCATAGGCGAGGCCGGCCGTGAGCGAGCCGTCGCCGATGATGGAGACGACGTGGTGGTCATCCCCGGCCAGATCCCTGGCTTTGGCCATGCCGAGCGCGGCCGACACCGAGGTCGAGGAATGGCCCACCCCGAAATGATCGAAGCGGCTTTCGAAGCGGCTGGGAAAGCCGCTGATCCCGTCCATCTGGCGCAGGGTGTGAAAGGCTTCGGCCCGGCCGGTCAGCAGTTTGTAGGCGTAAGCCTGATGGCCCACGTCCCAGATAAGTTTGTCGCGCTCGGGGTTGAAGACCGAAAGCAGGGCAATGGTCAGATCGACGACACCCAGGGACGGCGCCAGATGTCCGCCGGTACGGGACACGGTGCTGATCAGGGTCCGGCGGATTTCGCCGGCCAGTTGCGCCATTTCCGGCAGCGTCAACCCGGCCACCTGCGAGGGGTGCTTGATGGCCGAGAGCAGGCGGCGCGGGGCCGCAGGGCAACTTTCGCCCTTGCCCAGCAACGGTTCAAGCACGTCGGGGTCATTGAAAAGAGCTTGTTCGGCTTCCTGCCCGGCAAGTTCGGAAAGCGCCGGATCGGCATGGACCGGTCCGGACGCGGCGCGCAGCGCTCCCGGCAGCCCGGAGACGTCAGCCAGCGCAAAGGCCGGCATCAGGACCGGCGAAGCGTTTTGACGCGGGCTCGCGGCACAAGCGCCCTCCCGCGGCTGTGACGGCCGGGAACCCGCCCGAGGCGTTGACCGGGAGCGTTCAGAACGGCCTGCGGGACGGTTGCCGGAAGGACCGGCGGGCGGTTTTTTTTTGCTCGGGCTCACGAAAAACTCCGGGAGACAGTGCCGGGCTCTCCAAAAAAGAGCCCTCAGGCCGGATTACCTTACCCTTTTTATAATATAAGCCGCAAGCCCTTCGAGAAGGGCGGCCTCGGCGGCCGGCACGGGGAGCATGTCCCTGATGGTCCTGACGATCCGGACGGCGTCGTCCACATGTCTGAGCGCCGCCTCGCGGCTGGCCGCCAGACCCAGGACCGCCGGATAGGTGTTCTTGCGCAAATCCCGGTCGCTTCCCACGGGTTTGCCGAGCTCCGCCTCGCTCCCGGTTTCGTCCAGAATGTCGTCCGTGATCTGGAAGGCGGCGCCGACGGCCTGACCATAGACGCGCATGGCCGAAACCCCGGCCTCGTCGGCCCCGGCCAGCACGGCGCCGGCTTCGCAGGCCAGGCGCAGCATGGCGCCGGTTTTCATGGCCTGCATGGCGGCGACTTCTTCAAGCGAGACGTTTTTCTGGCCGGTAAAGCGAATATCCAGGTACTGCCCGCCCACCATGCCCGCCGAGCCGGCGGCCTCGGCGGCCAGGGCGACGGTCCTGAGCAGACGGTCCGGCGGCAGGTCGCAGCGCGTCATCAGGCCGAAAGCGCCGGTCAAAAGGCCGTCCCCGGCCAGGATGGCCGTGGCTTCGTCAAAGGCCTTGTGGCAGGAGGGCAGGCCCCGGCGCAGGTCGTCATCGTCCATGGCCGGCAGATCATCGTGGATAAGCGAATAGGTGTGGATGCATTCAAGAGCGCAGGCGAAGGGCATGGCCCGATCGCGCTCAAGGCCGAAAAGCTCCGCGCTCACAAGACAGAGCACCGGACGGATGCGCTTGCCGCCGGCCAGCAGGCTGTATTCCATGGCCCGGCGCAGTCCTTCCGGCGCGCTTTCCCCGGCGAGACGGCCGGCCAGCCAGGCTTCGACCCGGGCGGCGCGTTCGGCCAGGGCTTGTTTGATGGCGGCATCCTCAGTCATGGGGGCCTTCTCCGTCGGCGTCAAGAACAAAGGGGCTTTCGCCTCCCTGTTCGTCGCAAAGGCTGATTTCATGCCGGGCCTTGTCGAGCATCTCCTTGCAGGCTCGGGACAGAGCACGGCCTTCCTTATACAGAGCCACGTTTTTTTCAAGAGGCAGATCCGCGCGTTCAAGCTCTTGCACAATGTCTTGCAGGCGCTGCATGCGCGTTTCAAAGTCGGGTTCAGGGGTCGTTTTTTTCACCATAAGGCTCTCCTGAAAAAAAACAAGAAGCCAATCACATGGCCGTGCATGTCGCCGCGTTGACGCTCACGCCCATGACATAGAGCGACAGGTGCAGATGCGGGCCGGTGACGCGCCCGGTACTGCCGATGAAACCGATGATGTCGCCGCGCCGCACCGTCTGTCCGACGCTGACGTTGTAGCCGGAAAGGTGCAGATAGGCCGTAAGCACGCCAAGGCCGTGGTCGACGACAACCGTCTTGCCGCCGTAGTAGTGTTCGGACACCAGCACCACCGTCCCGGCTTCGGCCGAGGCAACGGGGTCGCCTTCGGCGGCGTCGAGATCAAGGCCCTTGTGCGGGCTTTTCGGTACATTGTTGAAGACCCGCCGCAGCCCGTACAGGCTGGTGACCTGGCCCGGCACCGGCCGCAGCAGGGGCAGACTCCAGTACCGCCTGGGCGTTACCTTGCCGACGGCCGCGCGCATTTCGGCGCGGTCCCGTTCAATCTTCGGCAGCATGTCCGGCGGCGGGCTTACGTGTTTGGGGGCCACTTTCAGGCGCTGCACCGCGTAGCTGCGTTTTTTGACCGGCACGTCGGCTTTCATGGCTTCTTTTTTGCCCGCGCTCCAGACCAGGGTCAGGGCCAGGGGCAGGCTCTTCGCTTTTTCGTCAAGGGGGACGGGCAGCAGGGCCATGAAGCGCCCGGCCTTGTCGGCCTCGGTCACGCTCAGGGTTTTGCCGCGCCAGCCAAGCTCCAGGCCTTCGGCGCCGGCAGCGGAAAACTCCACCAGAAAGGCTTCGCCGTCACCCAGCGTATCGGGCACGGCCAGATGAAACCCGGCCTCGGGCTGAACCGCGCCTGGGTCGCGCCCCGCGCTTTGCAGAAGACGTTCCGTAGTGGTCCGGGCCGGCGCCTTTTTTTTCCCGGACGGCGCGGCCTTTGTCTTTTCCGTAAGGGGAAAGGCGGGCTGAAGGTCCGGCGCGGGCGGGTTTTGCGGGGCCGGTTCAGTTCCGGCCGCCGGCCTTGCGTCCGCCGTCCCGGCTGCCATGACCGGCGCGCTTTGGCGCGGCAGCTCTTTTTTGGCGCAGCCGGCCGCCGTCAGCAGAGCCAGGGCAATGGCGAAAAGCAAAAGGCGGGCCGCTGGGACTCCGCGCCGGATCGCGCCGTTGAAAGGCGTATGCTTCAGACTATCCATGATCGGTTTCTCCTTCGACGCGCACCGGAATTTCACCGTCGCTGACGACAAGGCGCAGGGCTTCGCCCGACGCGGCCTGGCTCGTTTTGCGCACAAACGCGCCGTTCTCCTTGCGGACCAGGGCATAGCCGCGTTCGAGCGGGGCCATGGGATCAAGGGCGTCCAGCCGAAGCCGCAAGCGTTCGCCGGCGTGGAGCGAGCGCTCAAGAAAACGGTTGCCCGCCTGTACTACCCGGCCTTCAAGCATGTCAAGGGGGAGCTTGCGGCCGGGCAGGCTCGCGGGGCAGGCCGCGAGACCCAGAGCCAGTCGCTGCAGGCGGGCGTCGCAACGCTCAAAAAGGTCGCGCCAGGCCCGGTCCATGAGCAGGCATGCGTTTTGAAGGCGCTCTTGGCGTTCGGCCAGACGCCTGGCCGGGGAGAGCAGGGCCAGGGTCCGGTCAAGGACCGTGAGGCGGGCGTTCCTGATTTCCAAAGAGCGATCCGCCGCCCGCATCAATGATTCCGCAAAGACGCGCAAGCGGCGGGCCGTTTCCGCCCGGTCGGGCCAGAGCAACTGGGCGGCGTGGCTGGGGGTGGCGGCGCGCAGGTCGGCGGTCATGTCGGCCAGGGTAAAGTCCACCTCATGGCCGATGCCGGCCAGAACCGGCAGCGGCATGCCGAAAATGGTCCGGGCCACGGCTTCGTCGTTGAAGGCCCACAAATCTTCCATGGAACCGCCGCCACGGATGAGCACGGCCACCTGGGCCCAGCCCTCGTCGGCAACGCGCAGCAGCGCCGCCCCTATCCTGGCCGGCGCGGCTTCGCCCTGCACCGGCACGGGGTAGAGCCGCACGCGTGAGCCCAGGCCCCGGCCTTGGGCCACGCGCAAAAAATCATGAACGGCCGCGCCGGTGGGCGAGGTGATCAGGGCCACGCGCCTCGGCTGCGGCGGCATGGGGCGTTTGCGTTCCAGCGCGAAATAGCCGAGGTCGGCGAGTTTGCGGCGCAGGCGTTCGAACTCCTCGTGCAGGCGGCTGGCCCCGGCGTCCTGGGCGAACTCCACAATCAACTGATATTGTCCACGGGCGCCGTAGACGGCCACTCTGCCCGCGCAGATCACCTCCTGGCCGTTTTCAAGGGTCAGGGCGAGGCTCGGCCTGGGCCCGCCTTCGAAAACCTCGCCGGTCAGGGGGTCGAAGCGCTGGTCCGCCTTCCGGTCGCTTTTGAACCAGACGGCGGCCAGACTGCATTCTTCATCCCGCAACGAGAAATACACATGCCCCGAGGCCGGTTTTGCCAGGTTGGTCACCTGCCCCCGCACCCAGACAAAGGGGAAGGAGGCCTCAAGCCGGGTCCGGATGGCTTCGGTCAAAGCGGTGACGCTGAGGATGTGTTCGCTGGCCTTTGTCATGAGTTTGTAATTATTCCCCCTGGACCCCTCAGCTACGGCAGAGAATAAAACATGCCCGGATGATGCCGCGCCAGGCCTTTGACTTCCAGCATGGCGAGCAGGCCGCTCAACGCGGGTTCGGCGCACTCCAGAGCGGCGGCCAGATCGGCGATGTGGCGTTTTTCCCGGCCAAGGGCTGCGAAGACGCGGGCCTGTTCCGGGTCGAGCGGGACGGCTTTGGGAACGGCCGGGCCGGGCCGGCCGCCGGCCTTTTTCCGGGACTGGGCCACGGGACCGGCGGGAGCGGCGGTCGCCGAAGGGGAGGGCGGCGCGCTTCGGACGCTTTTCGCGTTTTTTCTGGCGGCCATACGGGCTGTGCCCTCCGGGGCCAGCCAGGGAAGGTCGACTTTGGGCAAAAGCGCTTCGGCCCGGTTTTGGTCGTCCACGTGCCAGTCCAGTCCCGGCGTTCTGGACGGGGCCTTTTTTCGCGCTTCGATATCTTCGAGGCGTCGCCTCTCAAGGGCGGTCACGGCTTCGTGGCTCAACAGGGGCGTCAGTTCCCTCAGGATGTGGTCCGGGCTGAACACGGCTTTGGCGCCGTTGAGGATGAGGTCGTGGCAGCCCGCGGCCCGGCCGTCCAGGGTATGTCCGGGCGCCGCGAACACGTCACGGCCCTGCTCAAGGGCGAGGCGCGCGGTGATGAGGCTGCCGCTGCGCGCGGCGGCCTCGGCCACGAACAGCCCACGGCTGAGACCGCTGATCAGGCGGTTGCGCATGGGAAAATGTTTCGGCTTGGGCTGCGTTCCCGGCGTGAATTCCGAAAGCAGCAGGCCTTTTTCGGCCAG
>JAIRTI010000015.1 GCA_031255035.1 Desulfovibrio sp. | reverse complement strand
CCCCCCCCCCCCCCCCCCCCCCCCCCCCCCCCCCCCCCCCCGCCGGAGGCATTGCCTTTCACAGTTGGCGAATGGGGGGCCGCAAAAAGCTCATAATGAGAATTGCCGCGTCGCCTCGCGTCTGGCGTATTTTCCTTTCTCCGTATATGACAAAAAAGCGCCTGGCAATTATTCAACTGACGGCCGGGCAAGGGAGTGCCACATGACCGACACCATAGGTCCCGACGTCTGGATGCAGCATCGGGTCTCGTACGGCGAGACAGACACCATGGGCGTGCTGTATTACGCCGAATATCTTCATATTTTTGAACGGGGCCGCAACGCCTTCATACGGGCTTTCGGTTTTTCGTACAACGATGTGGAAAAGCGCGGCGTCTACCTGCCGGTGCGCGAAGCCGGCTGCCGCTACCGATCTTCGGCCCGCTACGACGACCTGCTTAACCTGCGCTGCGGCATCAGCGAGTGGCGCCGGGCTTCCTTCACTTTTCATTACGACATCTTCGACGAAAGCAAAGGCCGGCTGATAGCCCAGGGCTTCACCCAGCACGCTCTGGTCAACAACCAGGGCAAACCCCTGCCCGTGCCCGACTGGTTCCGTGACAGCTTCCGCTCTCTACCCTCTGGCAGCGGGATTTAATGAGGGGTCCAGGGCAAAGCCCCGGTTTTTTTCTGTTGTCGAAGCCAATATGATCGCATGCGGGCTCTGCCCGCACCCGCCAGGGCCTGGCCGGCCCCAGCTTCGTGCCTGGACCCGGCGAATGGGTTACTGATAGTGGTGCCCTGTTGCTGCATGTAGCCGGACCCCACACTGAGGGGTCCAGGGGAAATCATTTCCCCTGGTGGGGTCCGGGGCAAAGCCCCGGCCGCCGGAGGCATTGCGTTTCCAGGGGTACAGTGTGGGCAACACCCATGAAGCGCTAAGTTTTCGTTTTGGCTGGGCGCAAGGCATTTTTGAAAGGGGGCTGGACTCTTTGGTCCCGCCCCCATTAAAAATGCCGCGGCAACGACGCCAAAACGAAAACTCAGCGCTTCCCTAAGCGCGCACCAGAAAGGGAATGTAGTGCAATGCGGAGGATACTTCCCTGGTCGCGGCCAGTTCCCAGGCGACGGCCGCCGGATCCTTGCCGAGCGCGCGGGCTACGGCTTCCGCCACCCCTTTGATGTTCAGTATGGGATGCCTGGCGAAGACCTGGGGCAGGCCGTAGGTAAGATTGCAGGCCAGGCACTTGCCGGGGCGCTGGGTCAGGTCGAAGGCGAATTCGTAGACGGCGCTCTTCACTCCGACAAAGCGCAGGGAAATGTCATAGGCGCCGTCTTCGGCGCCGCCGAACAGGGCCTCGAAAAAATCATCCGTGCGCTGCCGCGGGAAAGTCGTTTGGGCCCATTCGGGAGTAAAAACGGCATCAGCGTTCATGTCGGTATCCTCGTGTCTGACTTTGACGGCGCAAACTCCGGGGGCGTGTCGCACTTGTTTGCGCGGGGGCAACGGGCGTATGCGCTCCGCTCTTCCCGGCCCGCCTGTCGGGCCGCGTAGAGTCTCTTCGTTGCAGTGTATACATAATACCATGGCGCGTCCGGCATGTAAAATGGCCGCTGCCTAATTTTGCGGCCCGAGATCGGCCCCAGCTATTCTGATTTTGTCGAAGCCAATTTGATCGCATGTGGGCTCTGCCCACACCCGCCAGGACCTTGCCGGCCCTGGACCCGGCGATTGGGTGGCTGATCGTTGTGCCCTGTTTATACGTTTAGTCAGAACCCAAACTGAGGGGGTCCGGGGGAAATCATTTCCCCCGGCGGGGTCCGGGGCAGCGCCCCGGCCGCCGGAGGCATTGCCTTTCACAGTTGGCCGCAAAAAGCTCATAATGAGAATTGCCGGATCGGCCCTAGGCGATTTGCTCTGTTCTGAAAAAAGCGTATCATCAAAGGCGGCGCGGGGCCGCTTTTTCGAGAACTCAGAAATGTTGCCACGATGAGGTCGCATGAGCAAACGCAAGAATATTTTTTCCACTGTGCCCACCAACGACAAAGTGGCCGTCATGGTTGAACGGTTGTCGGACAAAAAGGCCCGCGACATTCTCGCTCTCGACCTGACGGGCCGGCACGGCCTGTCCGAAGCCGTGGTAATCGCCAGCGCCACTTCGGTCAGGCATGGTCAGGGCCTGGCGGAACACCTTCTGGCCTCGGCCCGCGAGGATAACTTCGAGTATCTGAGCATGGAAGGCCACCAGTTGGGGCAGTGGATACTGCTGGACTTCAATGATGTTATTGTCCATATATTCCATCCGGAGAGCAGGGATCTGTTCCGCCTGGACGACTTGTGGCCGGATGCGCCGGTGCTGGCCGATACCCGTGGCGCTTAAGGCCCCGCGTATGCTCCGCCCGGCCGGATGCGCCACGGCTTTCACGCGTCCGAACGCGCCCGCTTTTCAAAAAATGCTGTTGTTTTGAGGAGGCGTCATGCCCGCGCGCTATATAACACCGACTATTTTACTCATCCTTGACGGCTGGGGTCAGGCCCCGGCCGGCCCCGGCAACGCCGTGAGCCTTGCCAGAACCCCCAATATCGACGCCCTGACGGCCCTGCCGTCGCGAACCGGCCTTCTCTGCTCCGGGCGCGCCGTGGGCCTGCCAGACGGCTACATGGGCAACTCGGAAGTGGGGCACATGAACATGGGGGCGGGCCGCGTCGTCTATCAGGACATGACGCGCATCGACGTGGCCCTTGAGGACGGCAGTTTCAACGATAACCCCGTTATTCGCGCCTGCCTCGAAGCGGTCAAGGCCGGCGGCGGCACGCTGCACCTTCTGGGGCTTTTGTCCGACGGCGGGGTACACAGCCACATACGCCACCTGTACGCCCTTCTGGCCCTTGCCGAAGCGGCCGGGACGCCGGTGGCGGTGCAGGCCTTTATGGACGGCCGGGATACCGCGCCCGATTCCGGCATCGGCTTCATGCGGGAACTTGTTGAAAAGCTGGGCCCCATGGCCCGCGTCGGCGGGGTGTACGGGCGCTATTACGCCATGGATCGCGACAAGCGCTGGGACAGGACAAAAATCGCCTGGGACGCCCTCGTGAACGGCCAGGGGACTTTTTTTTCCGATCCGGTCGCGGCCGTTCAGGCGGCTTACGACGCCGGGGAAACGGACGAGTTTATTTCTCCTCGCCTTGTCGCGGCCCAGGGACAGAATCCGGCCACGATCAAAGACGGCGACGCGGTCTTTTTCTTCAACTTTCGGGCGGATCGCGCGCGGCAGTTGTCACGCTGTCTTTTTGACGACGGCTTTTCCGAATTTGACAGAGCAAAGCGCCCCAGGCTTGCCGCCTTTGCCACCATGACGGCCTACGAGTCGGACTTTCCCATGCCGGCGGCCTTTCTGCGCCAGGACCTGGCCAAGGGCCTGGGCCAGATCGTTTCCGAGAACGGTTTTGCCCAGTTGCGCATAGCGGAGACGGAAAAGTACGCCCATGTCACCTATTTTTTCAACGGCGGCCTGGAAAATCCTTTTCCCGGCGAGGAGCGCCGCCTGATCCCCTCCCCCAGGGACGTCGCCACCTATGACCTCAAGCCGCGAATGAGCGTGCATGAAGTGACCGACACCTTGCTGCGGGAGTGGCATTCCGGGGCGTACACCCTGGTTGTCTGCAATTTCGCCAACCTGGACATGGTCGGCCATACCGGCATTATCCCGGCCGCCGTCCAGGCCTGCGAGGCTGTCGACGCCTGTGTGGGCCGGGTGGTCGAAGCGGTCAGGGCGAAGGGGGGGAGGCTGCTGCTGACGGCGGATCACGGCAACGCCGAAGAAATGCTTGCCGCTGACGGCCATCCCCAGACGGCCCACAGCAAAAACCCCGTGGCCCTGATTCTCATGGATGAAGACGCGCCGCGCCGGCTCAAAAACGGCAAGCTCGGCGATATCGCCCCAACGATTCTGCGTCTCTGGGGGCTTCCGATACCCGCCGAAATGACCGGCATCAGCCTGCTGGAGGAATAATATGGCCCGCCGCCCCGTTGCCCCGGTCAAGCCCATCGGCATGGAGCTGGTCTTCTTTTATCCTTGTCCCTATTGCCGTCGGGAACTGCCCCTGGTGTCGCCGCCGCAGCCGGCCATGATCACCTGCGACGTGTGCCGCCAGTCCTTTCCCATTGTGCCGGTAGACGAATACTCGGTGCAGTTTGTCAAGCTGATGCTGGCCGACGGCCCGGCCGCCATCGACGCCGACTATTTGTGAAGGCCGCGCGGGAGCGGGTTGTGACGGATTGCCCTGAATCCCGCGAGCCGGCGCGACCCATGAACCGCGCCAGGCCCGCTGACGAGTGTACGGCCGAAGCCGTGGGCCTTGCCGCCGTGGGACTCGGTTTTCGCCTGCCGGACAGCTGCGCCGCCGGGCTGGCGGCCTATCTCGTTTTGCTCATGAAGTGGAACAGGGTCATGAACCTGGTGGGGCCGGGCGATTGGCGCACGGTTTTTGAGACCCTCATCATTGACAGCCTGCATCTGGCCCGTTTTCTGGAGGCCCTGCCGCTGCCGGAAAAGGCCCTCACCCTGGACCTGGGCGCCGGCGCGGGCTTGCCCGGAGTCGCCTTGCGCATGCTCTGGCGGCGGGGCGAGTATGTCATGGTCGAATCCCGCGAAAAAAGGGCTCTGTTTCTGCGCGCCGTTCTGGCCGCCGTTCCGCTGCCGGGAGTCAGCGTTTTCCATGGCCGGGCGGAGGATTGCCTGGGCCGGGCCGCGCCGCCTGATCTCGTCGTCAGCCGGGCCTTTTTGCCGTGGCCCCGAGTGCTTTCCCTGGTGGCAGGGGCTGTCGCGGCCCAGGGGCACTGTGTTTTTCTGACCCTGGAACCCCTGCCCCGGACTTTGCCCGGCGGCTGGTTCGCCGCACGGGAGGAAAGTTACACGGTCAGGGGCGATACGCGGTTTTTCTGGCTGATTCAAAAAATCAGCGTTTCCCAAGGATGAGCCATGTTCGGGTGGACACGCCGCGCTTATATCGCCTCCCCGCCATTGTTTCTGCCGGCCTGCATGGGCGGGGCCGGGCTTTCTGTCTCCCGCTTCGCCGCGCCGGCTGTCTGCCTGATTCTTTGCTTCGGCCTGGCGCTCTGCGCGCGGATTCTGGAACTGCCCTTCTGGGCAAACCCTTCCTTCAGCCTGAACGGCGAATATCTGCTGGCAACCCATGACGCCTACCACTGGATAGCCGGGGCCGAGGGCTTCGAGTTCGGGGCCGGGCATCCCATGTCCGAACTGGTCCGGTTTATTTCCTTGTGGACCGGGCTTTCGCCCGCCGTGGCGGGCTTCTGGCTGCCTCCGTTCATGAGCGGCCTTTTGGCCCTGGCCGTGTTTCTGTGGGGCTGCGGCCTGGGGCAGCCCTATGCCGGGATGTGCGCCGGGGTGCTGGCTTCACTGGCCCCGGCTTTTTGCGCCAGAACGCTCCTGGGCTTTTATGATACCGACCTCGTGATTCTTTTGTTCGCGGTGCTGCTGGGGCTGGCCCCCGCTCTCTGGCTCAGCCCGTGGCTGATCAGTCTGCCGGAGCTGCTCAGGCCGCGCCTTTTTAAAGACAAAGCGGGTACGGCGGACAAAGCGGGCACGGCGGACAAAGCGGGCACGGCGGACAAAGCGGGCGAGGCGGACAAAGCGGGCGCGGCGGACGAAGCGGGCACGGCGCCGGAAGCGGACGCCGAACAAGGGGCGGGCGGGAGCGCAGGCCCGGAACGGGCCTGCCCGGCTGCCGGGATTGCCGGAACGGCGGCGGACTGCCGCGTGCGCGTCAGCTTTTCCGGCCTGAACGCCCCTGGCGGCGAAGAGTTCGAGATAAGCGGACGGCTGATGCTGCGCGATATGCTCGGCGCGCCCTGGCTGTTTTTGCTTATCGTCTCCGGTCTTTTCGGGCATTGGATGCAGGGCTGGCATTCGATGTTCCCGTATCTCGTACGTTTTTCCATCGTGGTTTTGCCCGGTCTCATTCTGGTGCTCGGGCCGGCCGGGGGCAGGGCGTTTCTGCTGGCGGGCGCGTTGTGTCATGCGCTGCCCCTGCTTTTGGGCGGTTGGATCGGCGGTCTGGCCGGCCTGTTCGCGGCCGGAGTCCTCACTCTTGTGAGAAGCGCCCGGCAAAGCGGCGAGGCTGAAGCCGAAAGCGGCCCCGGCGCTTCCGGCCTGGCGCAAGGTTCCGGGCTTTCGTCCCTGGTTTTGAATACATGGCTGCTCGCGGCCTGCTGGGCGGCGCTTATCGCCTTCAGCCTTGACAGCGCCGTTTTCTCGGTTATGGGGCGGTCGTTCACGGCCTATGCCAACCGGAGCGGCGACATGACCTCCATGGCCACGGTGGCGGACGACCCGCTGATTTTTCCCTCCGTGGCCTCATCCATCATCGAAGTGCAGACGGTTTCCTTGCGTGAAATTTTTTTATACGTCTACCCCATAGCCGCCGTCACCATTCTGGCGCTGGGCTGCTTCATTGTTTTTCTCATAGCGATGCCGGCCTTTGTCTGGTTTGCGCCGCTGGTCGTCCTCTGCCTGCTGAGTCTGCGCCTGGGGGCGCGGATGACCATGTTCGGCCCGCCCGGACTGCTGCTGGCCCTGTGCATGGCCGGCGGGCTGCTGCTTGACGCCGCGAGGCGCACGCTTTTCGCGGCCTGGCTGCGGCGTTCCGCCCGTGAGGCGGACCAGGGAAGCGGCCCCTTCACCCGGACGGAGAACGCCGCTGACCGTCTGCTCAGGCTTCGGGGATCGGTACGGCTCGCGGCGGCCCTGGTCTCGGTGCTGCTGCTCGCCTGGCCCCTGGCCCGGTTGATGCCGGACTATACCCAGGGGCCCGTGCTGACGCGCGAGCAGGCCGAGGGCCTGGCCTGGATACGGGAACACACGGGCAAGGACGCCTTTGTCTGGAACTGGTGGGACTGGGGCTATGCCACGCATCATTTCGCGCGCCGCCATACCATTGCGGACGGCGCGCGCCACGGCGGCCCGTCGCTGTATCTGCCCGCCGCCGTTTACACCACCGCCGACCCGCGCTTCGCGCGGCAGGTGATCAAATACACGGCCCTGCATGACAACGTGCCGGCCAAGGTGTTTGACGGGCTTTCCGCCTCGGCCTCCCAGGATTTGATGCGGAATCTCGGCGACAGAAAGGCCCCCCTGGTGTTCGCGCCGGGCAGGCAATATATCGTGGTCCATTTCGAGCTTCTGCGCATCGGCATATGGGTATCGCGCTTCGGCTCGTGGAATTTTGAGAGCAAACAGGGCCCCGGAGCGCTTATGAGCAATCTTTCCGGAGCCTTGCGGGTCAATGTGGATACAGGGGTCATCCTTTCCGAAGGCAAAGATCCGGTCTATGCGTCGGACATCATTTTTTTTGAAAACGGCAGTCTGGAGCGGTATCACTATAACCGCTACGGCGCGTACCATTTTATCATGAATACCCAGCAAAGCGCCCCGGATGAGCTTTCCCGAAGCCGACTGCGGCGCTTCTGGGAGCGGCAGCGCGGCCCCGGCGTCTTTGACAGGGCTATCAGCGACAAGCTGGCCCTGGATTCGGTGTTTTATAATACCATGATGGTGCAACTGCTCATCTGCCCGCCCGACGACCCGGCCGTCAGCCCCTATTTTCGCCTGGTGTTTGACAACGTCTACACCAGAATCTGGGAAGTATTGTAGGCGCTCCCTTACAGCAATTCTCATTTTGAGCTTTTTGCGGCCCTTCATTCGCCAACTGTGAAAGGCAATGCCTCCGGCGGCCGGGGCGCTGCCCCGGACCCCGCCGGGGGAAATGATTTCCCCCGGACCCCCTCAGTTTGGGTTCCGGCTGCGCGTA
>JAIRTI010000254.1 GCA_031255035.1 Desulfovibrio sp. | reverse complement strand
CACAACTACAGTCACCCAATCGCCGGGTCCAGGTACGAAGCTGGGGCCGGCAAGGCCCTGGCGGGTGTGGGCAGAGCCCACATGCGATCAAATTGGCTTCGACAAAATTAGAATTGCTGTTTCCCGACAAAACGCGCCACGGCAACAACAAGGAATTTCGCCCTCCGCGCTTCCCGAGAGCAGGCGGAAGCGTCCCGAAAAGGAGCTTCCGCTGCAATTCCTCTATTTCTTTTTGCTTACCGCCGTCTTGGCCTTGGCCGAGCCGGCGCTTTTTGCGCTTGCGGCCTTGGCCTTCGCCTTGGAAGTGGGCTTCACCGCCCGCTCTTCCGGCGTGACCTGACGGCTGACCGCGGTCTTTTTCTCTTCGGTTTCCGTTATCTTGTCTTCAAGCGCCATGGCTATTTCTTTTTCGGAGGACGTTTCGGTTTTCTTACCTTTTTTAGGCCGGGGGGGCACGTTGAAGGTCAGAAAAGCGGGCTCGGTTATGGGCGGCCTGTAGACGTTGGTCATGTTTATGCAGCCTGTGGGGCACACGTCCGCGCAGACGCCGCAATACAGGCATCCCATGACTTCACGGTGCCAGAGGCCTTGTTCCGGGTCAATGGTGATGACCTGGGTCGGGCATCTGACCGCGCACATCCGGCACAGGATGCACTTGTCGATGGCGAATTTGAAGCGACCCCGGAAGCCGTCCGGCAGTACGCGCTGCTCAAAAGGGTGGAGCCTCGTCGCATACTTTTTGAAGAGGTTCGCAAGAACTGTTTTTGTCATGAACATGGCTGACTCCTCCCTATCTCTCGGTGCAACTGATGCACGGGTCGATGCTCAAGGCGAGCACGGGCACATCGGCAAGCTGGGCGCCGGGCAACATGGCCAGAAGCGGCGGGATATTGGCAAAGGTGGGGGTGCGGATGCGTACCCGCTCGGGGTTTTTCCCGCCGTTGCACTTCACGTAATAAAAGAGTTCGCCGCGCGGCTGTTCCACCCGGAAGGCTATTTCACCGTCGGGGTTGCCCTTGGGCTTGACCGCCAGTTCCCCGGAGGGAATGCGGTTGATGGCCTGGCGCACGATTTCAAGAGACTGGAAGGTCTCGCGGAAGCGGACCTTGTTGCGGGAATAACAGTCGCCGTCGTATTCCACCACAGGCTCGAAATCAAGCTCGTCAAAGGCTTCGTATTTCAACTGGCGCACATCCTGAGCCCAGCCGCTGCCGCGCAGCGTCGGACCCGCGGCGCCGAGCTGATGGCACAGCTCTTTGCTGAGAACGCCTTTGCCCACGGTCCGCTTTTTGATGGTGTAATCGTTGGTCATGACGTCGAACATCGGCTTCAACTGCTGCTCTATTTCGGTGATATCCTTGAGTATCTGTTTCAGCCAGTCTTCGCTGATATCGCGGCGCACGCCGCCGATGATGTTGGTGGACACGATAACCCGGTTGCCGGCCGTGGCTTCGTTGATGTCCATGACGCGCTCGCGGATTTTCCAGAGGTTCATGAACAGGCTTTCAAAACCAAAGGCGTCGGCGAACAGGCCCAGCCACAGCAAGTGGCTGTGCACCCGGTGCAGTTCGGACCAGATGACGCGCAGGTATTTCGCGCGTCGGGGCACTTCAAGGCCCATGAGTTTTTCTATGGCGTTGCAGTAACACATGGCGTGGATGCAGGAACATATCCCGCAAACGCGCTCCACCACATAGATCATCTGGTGATAATCGCGCCGTTGGGCGAGTCCTTCGAGGCCCCGGTGCACGTAACCGAGGGCCGGTATGGCTTCAACAACCGTTTCGTCCTCAACCGTCAGTTTCAGGTGCAGCGGTTCCGGCAGAACCGGATGCTGCGGACCAAAGGGAATTATGCTTCGGGTCATGGCATCAGGCCTCGGTCTTGGCGTTGGGGTTGATGAAAGTGGTGATCTTGCAGAAAGGCGCGGTCATGGGATCGCCCGACTCTTCAAGGTAGAGGGTGCGGTTGAAGTCCAGAACCAGGCCGTCGTATTCCAGGCCGAACAGGTCGCGGTTTTCGTTCTCGACGAGCAGCGCCGCGAAATAGATGCCGCTGATGCTCGGCACGACCGTTCCTTTGGGGACGCGCGCGCGATAATGGGTTTCGGCCAGGTCTTTGTCATAGTGGAACAGGATATCAAACCCTTCGTCGCCCAGGTCGACGACCGTCTGGGTGACAAAGCGCCAGCCTTCGTCAAACATCTCCTTGGCGGAGTTCCTGACGCCGTCCAGGCTGATGGTGCTTGCGTCTAACATCATGAAAGGTCTCCTTGCTTACGCGGCCGGCTGTTCGCCGGCGGCTGGCGCGGTTTCTTGCCCGGGGGCTTCATCAGATTTTTCGAGCGAGGCCTTGAGCTTGCCGAGGGCCACGAGCACAGCGTCGATGATTTGTTCGGGCTTGGGGGGACAGCCGGGCACGTAGACGTCAACCGGAATGACCTTGTCAACCCCGCCGACCACGTTGTAGGCGTCGTAAAAAATACCGCCGGACAGGCCGCAGGACCCGATGGCGATGACGGCCTTGGGGTGCTGCATCTGATCGTAGATATTTTTCAGCGCCGTCTTGTTCCGGTGGTTGACCGTGCCTGAAACAAGCAGCACATCGGCCTGTTTGGGGTTGCCGACGTTGATGATGCCGAAGCGTTCGACATCGTGCACGGGCGTCAGGCAGTCGAGTATTTCAATGTCGCAGCCGTTGCAGGAGCCGCAGTTAAAATGCACCACCCAGGGAGACTTCAGCCGCCCCTCGTTAATCCATTTTTGCAAATCGAATTTCATACTGCTTCCCCTTACTTCAGAGCGTAGAGCCACAAAAGGTTGACCACTGAGAGTATAATGCCGGAGGCGAGCGCGCGCTCAAGCATCCACTGCCAGGTGAGGCGGGCGGAGATGTTGTCCACGAGTATTTCCAGGAAGTAGGTCACCAGCAGCAGGACGATCATGCCCAGCAAACTGGTCGCCCAGAACAGGGAACACAGCCCCAGGATAAGCACGACATCCAGCCAGTGGGCCACTTCCAACATGGCGAGTTGCGGTCCGGTATACTCGGTGAGCACGCCGCGCACGATTTCCTGGTGGCCGTGATGCGAGGCGCTGATGTCAAAGGGCGACTTGCGCAGCTTGATGGTCAGGGCGACGCCCAGGGTCAGGAATAACAGCGGCATGGAATACAGAAGCGGCGCTTGCTGGGCGTAAATGACCTCGATGGAGAAACTGCCGGTTTTGAGCGCTATGCCGATGAACACGATGATGATCAGCGGCTCATAGGCCAGCATCTGGAGCAGTTCGCGCTGGGCGCCGACCTGGCTGAAAGGGGAATTGACCGATAAGGCGCCCATAACCTGGAACACCGCGCTGATGGTCATGACGAAAAAGATCAGCAGCAGGTCGGCCTGGTAAAAGAACAGGAAAACCGCCAGGGCCGACCCCATCAGGGCCAGGTACGAGCACAGCACAAGCCAGGCGTTGACCGCGCTGGGCGTTTTGCCCAGGAGTTTGAAAACATCGTAAAAGGGCTGAAGAACGGGCGGGCCGAAGCGCGACTGCATGCGGGCCGTTATCTTGCGATCCAGGCCGGCGATCAGGCCGCCGAGGAAGGGGGCGACGGCAAGCCCCACGATACCGAAAAAGAGCTTGACGATCATTGCAGCACACCTCCGAGCAGCATGGCCAGAAGAGCGATGGCCACAGTGTTCACGGTTCTTGTGATCCTGTCCTCACCAAAGAAGACGCCGATGTAGTAGTTGCCGCTCCGCGCCTCCACAAAGCCCTTCATCGGGCCGATAAAGCCGACCTTGCCGTCCTGCGCGGCCTGAATGCCGCTCATGTAGGGCAGGGTTTCCCCGGCCATGCCGCGGCGTCTGGTCTCCTGCCAGGCGTACCAGAAGCCGCCGGCGATAAGGATGTACAAGGGATACACGGCGAAGACCCCGTAACTGTTGCCCAGGCCGAAAGACTCCGACGTGAACAGCAGGGGGGAGGCCGCGTTCAGCATGGCTTCCACCGCCGGCCCCACCAGCCAGACATAGACCATGGGGGCGAAGAAGGAGAGCACGGCAGCGGCCAAAGCCAGCGAACGGATTGAGCGGCCAATGGTGGCTTCCTGCTGCTCGAAGCCCACAACGAGCTTCGGGTCGGCCGAACCCATCATGATGCCGGCCCAGCGCGCCCAGAAGAGCACGGTCAGGCCGCTGCCAAGGGCGAGCATGGCCACGATGACCGGCATGGCGCCGGAGGCCTCGACGGCCGATTCCAGAGCCATCCATTTGGCCAGAAGCATGCCGAAGGGCGGCAGCATCATGGTAATGATGCCGAAGATGGTGAGCAGAGCGGTCTTGGGCATCACCTTGAAGAGGCCGCGCATGTCCTCGATATCGCGGGAGCCGATTTTCTGCTCAATGGCGCCCACGCACAAAAAGAGCAGGCCTTTGGACACCGCGTGGAAAATCAGAAGCATGATGCCCGCCGCGATGGAGGCGGCGGTATTGATGCCCGCGCAGGCGATGATCAGGCCCAGGTTCGATATGGTGGAGTAGGCCAGAATTTTTTTGCCGTTGCTCTGCCCGACGGCAAGGCCGGCCATGGCGATAAAGGTAAAGGCACCGCAAACCGCCACCAGCGTGGACACGTAGGTGCCCGCGTACAGAGGGGCCAGACGCAGCACCAGATACACCCCGGCCTTGACCATGGTGGATGAGTGCAGCAACGCGGAAACCGGCGTCGGCGCGACCATGGCCCCGCAAAGCCAGCTCTGGAAGGGCGCTTGCGCCGCCTTGGTGAAGCCGGCGAAACAGAGGGCCACAAGCGGTATCAGCAAAAGTCCGGGAGCGGCCGAGCCGCCATGGCGGATTTGCCCTGTCAGGGCCGTCAGGGAAAGTGTGCCCGACGCCTGCTGCAAGTACAAAAGCGCCACGACAAAGGCGACGCCGCCGGCCATATTCATCCACAAGGCCCTGTCGGCGTTGGCTTTGGCCTCGTCCGTGCCGTCATGCCCGATGAGCAGGAAGGAACAGAGCGTCGTTACCTCCCAGAAGAAATAAATCCAGGTGAGGTCGTCAGCCAGGGCCAGTCCGTTCATCACGCCCAGAAAAACGAGGATGATGGCGAAAAAGCGGGGCTGTTTCGTTTCCAGCAGGCGCAGATGTTCCTCGTGCTCTTTCATGTAGCCGATGGCGTACCAGGCGATGACCGACCCCACAAGGGAGACCACCAGCACCAGGGTCACGGCCAGACTGTCCACGACAAAGGCCGGCGAGCCGTCAAGCGTCTGGGGATGCATGAAGAATTCAAGCACGACCATGCCGGCGAGCTGTACCGCGGCCAGAGCCATGATCAAGCCGTGCCGCCTGCTCCACCCGATATACAGGATAAGGCAGAGCAGAGCCAGATCAAGCACCAGAACGGGGACGCTCATCGCCGAAGCCAGGCCGGATTCATAGGCGAGCGCGCCGGGCACGTAAAGAGTCAGAAGCAGCGCGGAAACGCCGAGAAGCGCGGCCGTCACGCCCACGACCTTTTTTCGGGTGCCGTTGCCTTTGTCCAAAAAGGCAATACCCCCGGCGATGACTGGGGCAATGATACTGAGGAAAAGCAGAACTTGCAGCATACCGACCTCTGAAAGTTGGAGAAAACCTCGGGCAGCGCCCGAGGCAGTCGGGGCCTCAGCCAAAATGTGTGTTACGATTACCCATCGGCCCCTCCGAGTCAAGTGCTTTGCTTGCCGT
Source organism: Desulfovibrio sp. (assembly GCA_031255035.1). Lineage (GTDB taxonomy): Bacteria > Desulfobacterota > Desulfovibrionia > Desulfovibrionales > Desulfovibrionaceae > Frigididesulfovibrio. The sequence continues at coordinate 1,567 of JAIRTI010000254.1, read as the reverse complement.
GTAGACGATGTAATCACTTACAATTTCTCGCCTGTTCGGCAGCAATTCTGATTTTGTCGAAGCCAAGTTGATCGCATGTGGGCTCCGCCCACACCCGCCAGGGCCTTGCCGGCCCCAGCTTCGTACCTGGACCCGGCGAATGGGTGACGGGAGTGTTGCCCTGTTGATACGCGCAGCCGGAACCCAAACTGAGGGGGTCCGAGGGAAATCATTTCCCCCGGCGGGGTCCGGGGCAGCGCCCCGGCCGCCGGAGGCATTGCCTTTCACAGTTGGCGAATGGGGGTCCGCAAAAAAGCTCATAGTGAGAATTCCCGCCTGTTCGGTCTTTGTCTTGCGCCCCCGGCCCGCTTGCGGTACACCTTTGCCCATGTTGCAGTACCCTCGCCTTTCTCCGGATATCGTCAGTTTCGGCCCCTACAGCCTCGACAGCGGGCGCGTCATCGGCCCCTTTGCCCTGCGCTGGTATGGCATGATGTATCTGTTCGGCTTTCTTTCGGCCTGGCTGCTGGGCCGCTACCGCTGCACAAAGACGGCGGTCTTTACCAAGGCCCAGTTTGACGACGTGCTCGTTTTCGGCTTTGTGGGGGTGCTGGTCGGGGCGCGGCTGGGCTACGCGCTTTTTTACAATCCCATGCAGTTTCTGGCCAATCCGCTTGATATCTTCAGGGTATGGGAAGGCGGGATGAGCTTTCACGGCGGCATGCTCGGGGTGATGATCGGCCAGGGGCTCGCCGGCCGACGCTACGGCAAGAGCTTCTTTCAGACCATGGACTTCATGGCGCCCCTGGTGCCGCCGGGCCTTTTTTTCGGCCGCCTGGGCAACTTCATCAATGCCGAACTCTGGGGACGCGTCACCGACAGTCCGCTCGGCATGGTCTTCCCGGGCGCCGGGCCGCTGCCGCGCCACCCGTCCCAACTGTATGAGGCGGCCCTGGAGGGCGTCGCCCTGTTCACCATCCTGTGGTTATTCTCCTCCCGTCCGAGGCCGACCATGGCCGTCAGCGGCCTTTTCTCGCTCGGCTACGGGGTGTTCCGCTGTTTCGCCGAATTCTTCCGCCAGCCCGACGCCCACCTGGGCTACCTGGCCTTCGATTTCGTCACCATGGGCATGCTGCTCTGCCTGCCGGTCATCGCCACCGGCGTCATCCTGCTCTCCCTGGCCTACGCAAGGCCGCCGGCGGACAAAGGCAAGGGAACGAAGCCGAAAAAGGGCTGAGCGCGCCTGCCGGGCAGACGCCGCAACCACAAATAATGCTTGCATGCCCGGTCAAGTCGGTATATACAGCAAGCCTTCGCCGAGGTGGTGGAACTGGTAGACACGCTATCTTGAGGGGGTAGTGCCCTAGTGGTGTGCGGGTTCGAGTCCCGCCCTCGGCACCAAATCATAATCTCACAAAGTCCCGCAAAGTCCAAAAAGCCTTGCGGGACTTTACTTTTATCAATATGCATAGTCCCGTGTCATCCCGTAAAGCCTATAGACGTATCGCGTTTCTGCTGGTAAAGATGATTGTAAATTTTCAGCCAAAAAACAGCATGAGGATTTTACCAACATGGGGACGCTGACAGA
>JAIRTI010000209.1 GCA_031255035.1 Desulfovibrio sp. | reverse complement strand
CGCTTCAATCGAAGATTCCATCTGCCGGATCTGTTTACTCGCTTGGCCTATGTTGCACTCAGAACTCCGCCCATGCCCTACAGACTCCTGACATTGGCGGAGGATTGTGCGTAATCAGGAAACTTTATGGGCTCACAGCCGATGAGCAGCAGCAACAGCCATAGCGAAGCGGCAATTCTAATTATGAGCTTTTTGCGGCCCCCCATTCGCCAACTGTGAAAGGCAATGCCTCCGGCGGGGGGGGGGGGGGGGGGGGGGGGGGCCGGGGGGGGGGGGGGGGGCGGCCGCCGCCCACCCCCCCCCCGCGCGCCGCGCGGGGGGGGGGCGCGCCCCCCCCCCCCCCCCCCCGCCGGGGGGGGGGGGGGCCCCCCCCCCCCCCCGCCGGAGGCATTGCCTTTCACAGTTGGCGAATGGGGGGCCGCAAAAAGCTCATAATTAGAATTGCTGGTTTTGGCGTCATCGGCTTTTCTTTTCCCTTAACATGACGTACCATGCGCCATTCGGCCGGGACCTTGCGGCCCCGCCATTTCCCCCATTTCCCATGGAGGCCCCATGCTTTCACAGGATGAAATACTGGAGCGTGTGCTCATGCGCGTTTCCGACAAGGTGGCCGAGGCCGTCAAGGAAACCGTCACCGAGGCCGTGCAGCGCGAGTTGTCCTCCACCGTGACCAAGGCCATGGTGGAAAGCGAGTTCTACCGTCAGGTCAACGATGAAATGCGCCACGGGCTGCGCGGCATCTATCGGGAAATCTCCAGCGCTTCCGCCGTTGAGGGCGACGGCGCGGACACGGCGGACACCCAGAAGCTTTTTCGGGACGCCACCAGGCAGATTGAGGAGATTATGCGGACCATCCTTGAGGCCACGGAAAAAATCATGGGCACGGTCGAAGAGCTTTTGAAACAGCAGGAAGAGGCCGGCGGCATCATCGCCGGGCTGGAAGTCGACCCCCGGAACGAAAAAACTCTGGCCAGGCTTGACGCGCTCAACCATAACCTTGAGCAATCCCTCACCGACATCATCACGGACCTGAGCTTTCAGGACCTGACCGGCCAGCGCCTGAAAAAAGTGGTGGCCGCCATCACGTCCATCCGCGAAACCGTCTTCGACCTGTATGTCTCCACCGGCCTGATGCTGAAAACCCGCGAGGAAACCCCGGACAAGGACATCACGGAAATCGCCGAGGAAAGCCGCCGCAAAGTCAAGGAAATCAAAGACTCGGAACTCAAAGGACCGAGCAGCGACGCCTCTTCCCAGCAGGACGTGGACGACCTTTTGGCGAGTCTGGGTCTGTAAAAGCCATGGCGATTGCATCCGCAGCGGTTATCGGGGCCGGGCTTGCCGGCTGCGAATGCGCTCTGGCGCTTGCCGATGCCGGTGTGGCCGTGACGCTTTTTGAAATGAAGCCCGGCCGCTTTTCACCGGCCCACACCAACGCGGACTTTGCCGAACTGGTCTGCTCCAACTCCTTCCGATCAGACGCCCCGGATTCGGCCGTGGGCCGCCTGAAAGAAGAGATGCGCGCCCTGGGCAGCGTCACCATGCGGGCAGCGGCGGCAACAAGAATTCCGGCCGGCAAGGCTCTGGCCGTCGACCGGCAATTGTTCGCCGCCGAAATCACCCGCCGCGTCCTGGCGCAGCCCGGCGTCCGCGTCGAACGCCGGGCCATTGCCGCCCTTGAAGCGCCCGGCAGCGGCGAACGCAACCCCGAACTTGCCGCCTACGATGTCACCGTGGTCTCGGCCGGTCCGCTGGCCTCGGACGAACTGGCCGCCTCTCTGGGCCGCCTGACCGGCGAGGAGCACCTGTATTTTTACGACGCCATCGCCCCGGTGGTGGACGGCGCTTCGGTCGATATGGATATCGCTTTCTGGGGCGCGCGCTACCAGCCCGAGGACTGCGATTACCTCAACTGCCCCATGAACAGGGAAGAATACAGCGCCTTCCGCCAGGCCCTGCTGGACGGCGGCAGGGTGAGCGCCAGAGAATTTGAGGAGGAGCGGCACTTTGAAGGCTGCATGCCGGTGGAGGCTCTGGCCGAGCGCGGTTTCATGACTCTGGCCTTCGGGCCGCTCAAGCCCGTGGGCTTTACCGATCCGCGCACCGGCGCCCGTCCTTTCGCCCTGCTGCAATTACGCGCCGAAGACGCCAACAAGAGCATGTTCAATCTGGTCGGGTGCCAGACAAAACTGACCCACGGCGAACAGGAGCGGATTTTCCGCATGGCGCCCGGCCTTGCGCGGGCTGAATTCGTCCGCCTGGGCAGTATGCACCGCAATACCTTTGTCAACGCCCCCAAGGCGCTGGCCCCGGATTTATCGCTGCTGGCCGCGCCGCGCGTCTATCTGGCCGGGCAGATCACCGGGGTTGAAGGCTATGTGGAATCCGCCGCCTGCGGGCTCTGGCTCGGCAGGCAACTGGCCGCCAGGGCATGTGGTTTCGAACTGCCCTTGCCGCCGGAAGAATGCGCCCTGGGGGCGCTTCTCGCCCACCTGAGACGGCCGGCCAGGCGCTTTCAGCCGAGCAACGTTCAGTTCGGCCTTATGCCGGATCTCGGTGAAAAGGCCCGCAAGACAAAACGGAAAACCCTGTACGCCGAACGCGCGGAAAGCGCGTTCGGCGCCTGGCTTGACGAGGTCAGATCGGCAGGCCAGACATGAGGCGCGGTATGCGAGAACCCCTTTTTTCCGTCATCATCCCCGTCCACGATCAGTGGACCCTCACGAAAAACTGCCTCAAAAGTCTGCGCGAGCATACCGCCGGTGACGATTTTGAAGTCATTGTCATCGACAACGGCTCCGCCGACGCCACGGCCTCGGTGCTTCAGCCTTTGGGCGACGCCCTTTTCAAGGACCGCTTCACCCGCATCCGCTTTGAGGAAAACCGCAATTTCGGCCCGGCGTGCAATGCCGGGGCCCGGGCCTCGGCCGCTCCTTTCCTGTTCTTCCTCAACAACGACACTCTGTTGACGCCCGGCTGGCCGCCGCCTCTGCTTGAGTCCTTCAGCCGGGAGACGAAGCTGGGAGGCGCGGGACCCTTGCTGCTGTACGAAAACAATACCGTGCAGCACCTGGGCGTCGTCTTCGGGCTGGCCACGGCCGAGCATGTTTACCGGGGCTTTCCGGCGGAGCACCCGCTGGTGAAAAAGACGCGCCGCTTCCAGGCCATCACCGCGGCGGCCCTCATGATGCGCAAAGACGTCTTCCTGACCTACGGCGGCTTTTGCGAGGACTACCGCAACGGCTTCGAGGACGTTGACCTCTGCCTGCGGATGAAGGCCGACGGCTTCTTTTTTACCTGCGTGCCCGCATCCGTCGTATATCATCTGGAAAGCCAAACCCCTGGCAGAAAAACAGAGGATAATCATAACGCC
>JAIRTI010000174.1 GCA_031255035.1 Desulfovibrio sp. | reverse complement strand
TTTATTTTCCGCAGTTTTTACGCCTTTCGCAACATGAGCCGCTCCGACGGCTTTCCCACCAACGTGCTCCACATGGTCGGGCGGCTGATCCTGCGTCTGTTGCGCGAGGAAAAGCCGAGGAGCCTGGCCTTTATCATGGACGGCAAGGGGCCGAACTTCAGGCATGAGCGCTTTGCCGGCTACAAGGCCCAGCGTCCGCCCACCCCCGAGCCGCTGGTGCGGCAGATTGAACCCCTGAAGGAACTGCTGGGCCTTTTGGGCGTGCCGGTACTGGTTTCCGAGGGCTGCGAGGCGGACGACTGCATCGCCTCCCTGGCTTTCCGGCTGCGCGCGACGCGCACTGTGGTCATTGTCGGGGCGGACAAGGATCTCAGGCAATGCCTGCATGAGAACGTGCTGCTCTGGGATCCGGCGGCCAAGGACGAAAAAATCACCACCCTGGACGACTTCCGGGCCGAGTACGGCATGGCGCCTTCGTCCTGGCCCGATTATCAGGCGCTGGTGGGCGACTCCAGCGACAACATACCGGGCGTGGCCAAGGTGGGGTCAAAAACGGCCGGTGAGCTTATCAAGGATTTTTCCACCCTTGAGGAACTGTTCGACCGGCTCGCGGCCGTGACCCCCAAAGTGCGGCTCCGGCTTGAAGGCCAGCGCGACAACGCCATGCTCTACCGCGAGTTGACGCGGCTCAGGCGCGACGCCTGCCCCGAGACGGGCGAAGCCGACCTCGATCTGGCGCGGCCCGAGAGCGAACCGCTTATCGCCTTCATGGTCCGCTATGAGATGCGGGCTCTGGCGCGGGAGGTGGAATCCATGGTCAGGGCCGGCCTTTTGAAAACGCCCCGGCCGGTTCCGCAAACGGCGGGCAAGCCTTCTCCGCTTGGTCCGCCGCCGCGTCCGGCGCCCAACGGGCGCGAGGAAGCCGCGCCGACCCCCAGGGCGGGCGGCCTCCTCGCCGGCAAGGCCTCAGGCCCCCAGACGGCCCCCGCGACAGAAAACTTTCCGGCCGCCGGCCCTCAGGCCAGCCTTTTCGCGCCGGCCGCGCCGCTGACAAGCGCGGACCCCGGCCGCTTCATCAAGGCCTTCGCGCCGGAGGAACTGCCGCCGCCGGCCGGGGCCGACGCCCTGGCGCTGCTGCCCCTTGAGGCCTTTGCGCCTAAAGGGGCCGTAACCGGGGAAGGTCTGCTCGTCGCGGCCGCTGACTGGGAACGCCTGTACTCCGGGCCGCCCGAGGCCCTGGCCGCGTTTCTCAAGGGCACGGCGGACCGGGAGCAGGGGGGCATGCGCCTCGTGACTTCTGATTTCAAAGGGCTGTGTAAGCGCTATCCGGCGCTGGCCTCTCTGCCGGTGGGCCGTTTTTTCGACTGCTCGCTGGCCGCCTACCTGCTCAGCCCCGAAGACCGGGGTTACGCCTTTCCCCAACTGGCGGCCCGCTGGGGCGAGATCGCGGGCAGCGCCAATGCCCCGCACGAACACCCCGGCCTGCTCGGCCTGGATATATACCGGAGCATGGCGGCGCAACTGGAAGGGGCCGGCCTTGTTTCGGTGTTCACCGGCCTTGAGATGCCCCTGGCGCCGATTCTGGCGCGGATGGAAGAGCGCGGCGTGCGCATCGACAAGGCGGTTTTCGCCGCGTTTCTGGATGAAGTGCAGGTCGAACTTGACGGCCTGACCGTGCGCATTCACGAACTGGCCGGACGGGTCTTCAACGTGCGCTCGTCGCAGCAGCTTTCGGACGTGCTCTTCAGCGTGCTCGCCCTGCCCAAAAGCGGCAAGACCAGGGGCGGGGCCGTGTCCACCTCCCAGGAGGCGCTGGAAAAGCTGGTCGGTCAGCATCCGATAGTCGAAGCCATCCTTGAGTACCGCAAACTGGAAAAGCTGCGCTCCACCTATCTTGAACCCCTGCCCAAGCTGGCGGACGAAAACGACCGCATCCACAGCACCTTCAACCAGACGGCCACGGCCACGGGCCGCCTTTCCTCAAGCAACCCGAACTTGCAGAACATTCCCGTGCGCGGCGCCTTTGGCCTGCGCATGCGCGGCGGCTTCACGGCCGCGCCCGGCAAGCTGCTGGTCTCCGCTGATTATTCGCAAATCGAGCTGCGCGTGCTGGCCCACTTGTCCGGCGATCCCACTCTGCTCGAAGCCTTTCGCAACAACGAGGATATCCATGCCCGCACGGCCGGGCTGCTGTTCGACAAAACCCTGGAGCAGGTCACGCCGGATATGCGCCGCAACGCGAAAACCATCAATTTCGGCCTCATATACGGCATGGGCGCGCAAAAACTGGCCCAGGAACTGGGCATCGGCATGAAAGAGGCAAAGGCTTTTATTGATCGCTATTTTGAACGCCTCGGTAAACTGAAGCGCTTCTATGAAGCCATTGAGGCCGACGCGCTGGAGCACGGCTTCGTCATGACCATGGCCGGCCGCCGCCGCCTGACCCCGGACATCAGTTCGCAGAACAACCAACTGCGATCCCAGGCCAGACGCCAGGCCATCAACACCCGCATCCAGGGCAGCGCTGCGGACATCATCAAACTGGCCATGATCGCCGTGGAGCGCGACGAAGACATCAGACGGACGGGGGCGCGTCTGATTCTGCAAATCCACGACGAACTCATGCTTGAAGCTCCGGCGGAAGGGGCCGAGGCGGCTGGCCGGCGGCTGGCCGCGATCATGGCCGGGGTGAACCCCGGCGACGAGCCCTTGAGCGTGCCGCTGCTGGTGGATTGGGGGATGGGTCCCTCATGGGGCGACGCCCAGTAGAGTGTTTCCTTAAGGAAGCGCTAAGTTTTCCTTTTGGCCAGACGCAAGGATTTGTCGCAAGGCTTTTTTGAAGGGGGGCTGGACCGAAGAGTCCAGCCCCCCTTCAAAAAAGTCGCAGCAACGACGCCAAAACGAAAAATCAGCGCTTTCTTTGAAAGGCAATGCCTCCGGCGGCCGGGGCTTTGCCCCGGACCCCCTCAGTTTGGGTTCCGGCTGCGCGTATCAACAGGGGCGCCACTATCAGCCACCCATTCGCCGGGTCCAGGTACGAAGCTGGGGCCGGCCAGGCCCTGGCGGGTGCGGGCAGAGCCCGCATGCGATCATATTGGCTTCGACAACCATATTGGCTTCGACAACTGCGACAATCCCTCTGGCTTGAGCGCGCGTGCTTTTCGGCAGCGGCGCTGTTTTCCTGTTGACGAAATCCCGCCTTTGCATTAGCGTAGCACAAATTTCAAAAAAATCTTACCGATAGTGAGGTCCTGCATGTCCGCATCACGTCTGTCCGCTGTTATTCTTGTTTTCTGCCTGTCCTTTGCCGGGGCGGCCCAGGCTCATTTCGGCATGGTCATTCCATCGACCCCCACGGTCATGGCGGCCAAGGACGCGCCCGTCAATTTCAGCCTGAAATTCTGGCATCCTTTTGAAAACAGCGGCATGAACCTTGAAAAACCGGTCTCTTTCCAGGTTTTTCACGACGGCAAAGCCAGCGATCTGCTGCCCGGCCTCAAGCAAGGCAAGGAACAGGGCATGACCGTCTGGTCAACGGCCTACACCCCGAAAACGCCGGGGCTGTATGCCTTTGCCATGGAACCCCAGCCCTATTTTGAAAAAGAGGAAGACTGCTTCATCGTCCACTATACCAAAGTCTATGTGGACGCCTTCGGCGATGACGAAGGCTGGGCCGAACCGCTGGGCCTGCGCGCCGAAATCGTGCCTCTGGCAAGGCCGGGCGCTTTGTATGCCGGCAACGTCTTTCAGGGCCGCGTGCTCATGAACGGCAAGGCCGTGCCGGGCGTCGAGGTGGAAGTGGAGTGGTATCCCGGCCCGGACAAAAAGGGCGTCGCCCCGACAGCGGCCATGATAACCCAGACCGTCAAAGCCGACGACGCCGGCATCTTTACCTACGCCGCGCCGACTTCGGGCTGGTGGGGCTTTGCCGCCCTGCAAACCGCCGATCAGACCATGCCCCTGAACGGCGAACAAAAATCCGTTGAACTCGGCGCCGTGCTCTGGGTGTATTTTCACGCCATGCAACCGGCCGTGCCGCTCGGCAAATAAGACGCCATGGCGAAGCGAACGCCCTTGCCCCGGCCTGTGGGCGCGGGCCTTTCCGGCCTTCGCCCCACAGGTCTGGCCGGCCTGCTGGTCTGTCTGGCCTTGTGTCTGGCGGTCGGCAGGGCCGAGGCTCATGCCGTGTTCATCTTCGCCTGGCATGACGGCCGGCGGGTGTGCACCGAAAGCTACTTCAGCAAAAAGAGCAAGGTGCGCGGCGGTGAGGTGAGCATGGCCGACGCCGGGGGACTGGTGCTGGCCTCGGGCCGGACCGATACCGAGGGGCTTTTGTGTTTTGACGCCCCGGCGCGGGCCGGAGATCTGCACTTCACTGTCCTGGCGGGTCAGGGGCACAAGGCGACCTTCACCCTTCCGCCCGCCGTTGTCGACGTCGCCCCCGACGTTCCGGCCCCGGCGGAGCGGCCGGACCCGGCATCCCGCGAAGAATCCCTTCCGCCGGACAACGCGTCCACAGCCGGCCCGCATGCCGCCGCTCTTGAGGAAACGCTCCTTCCGCTTCTGCGCAAGACCCTGCGCGAAGAACTGGATCGCGAGCTTTCGCCGCTGCGCCGCGCCCTGGCGCAACAAGGACAGCAAGACGGCCAGAGCGTCGGGGATATCGTCGGCGGCATCGGCTGGATCGTCGGCTTGGCCGGATTGGCCGCTCTGTTCGCCTCCCGCCGGAAGGGGCGCTGAGATGCATATTTCCGAAGGCGTGCTCTCCGCGCCGGTTCTGCTCGGCGGCGCGGCTCTGGCCGTTCCCGGCCTGGCCGTATCGCTCCGGCGGCTGCCCTGGGGGCACATTATGAGCGTCGGCATATTGAGCGCCGCGTTTTTTGTGGCCTCGCTCATCCATGTGCGCCTCGGTCCGGGCAGCGTGCACCTCATCATGAACGGCCTTCTCGGCGCGGTGCTGGGCTGGGCCGCGTTCCCGGCCGTGACCGTCGCCCTGTTCCTTCAGGCCCTGCTTTTCCAGTTCGGAGGGCTGACCTCGCTTGGGGTCAACGTCTGCATCATGGCCTATCCCGCCATTGCCTGCGGCCTCTTTTTCAGACGATTCTTCACCCCCGGCGCGTCCCCGGCCCTGGCGCGCGCGGCCGCTTTCGCCTGCGGGGCCTTGTCGGTTTTGTGCAGCGCCCTGCTCTGCGCGTCGGCGCTGGCCCTTTCCGGCGACGATTTCCTCACGGCCGCCTGGGGCATATTCGCGGCCCATGTGCCCATCATGATTATTGAAGGCATCCTCACTGCCGTGACCGTCGCCTACCTTACCAAGGTCCTGCCCGAGCTTCTGCGCATGGACGCCACCTGATCCGGCCTTCACCCCGCGCTCCTTATAAGCGATTCTCATTTTGATGAAGCCAGTTTGATCGCATGTGGGCTCCGCCCACACCCGCCAGGGCCTGGCCGGCCCCAGCTTCGTACTTGGACCCGGCGATTGGGTGGCTGATCGTTGTGCCTTGTTGATACGTTCAGTTGGAATCCAAACTGAGGGGGTCCGGGGCAGCGCCCCGGCCGCCGGAGGCATTGCCTTTGATCCCGCCGTTACCGACGCCGCGCCGCGCATGAAGGCCGGCAGTTGTTTTAAAACCTGTAGTTGAACAGCAGATTCAGGCGGTGGCGGTCATATTCCCTTGTCCAGATGTTGGAATCGCGTTTGGTGTAGCTATATTGGAGAACCGGCGTCAGGCCGTACTTTTCAAAGACGTTGCTGGAAAGAGAAGTCAGCAATCGCCACGTCTGATCTTTGCGGGTCGTCTCAGCAATGCGGTTGTTGCGGGTAACATACCCTTGAGAAGCCTGATAATTCGTCTGCATCAAGCTCCCCTCCACAAACAGGGAAACTCCATAAGGGAATACGTGGTATGCCCCGATGGAATAACGCCAGTTGTCATTGGTGTAGGCGCTGACTTTTGTATCTTCCTGCAAAAAATTCAGTCCGGCCTGGATAAAGGTGCGATCCGTCAGAATATATCTGGGTTGCAGATAGGCGCTCCAGGATTTTCCTTTCAGGAAATTGTTCACATACTTGTCGGCATAGCTGACGAAAGCGAAGGCCGCTCCCGAGTTCAATAACAGGCGACCGTAAATTTGTCGCGCGTCCAGGCGCAGGCCGTATTCCTCATTGTATTGTTTGTCCCCCAGCCAGCGTTTGCTAAAGGTGGGCTGCACGCTGGCTTCTCCGCTGTCCCACAAGTAACGCGGCCCTGTGGCGGCATAGAGCATATAGTCGTTATATTCGCTCTCTTCGTGGGCTGTTCCATAAAATCCCACAGTGCTCCGCAGTCCCCAATCCTGATGGAAACGCCAGAAATTATCCACGGTGGCATTGGCGCTCAGGCCTATGCCGCTGGACTTTTCCTCCAGAGGGCGACAAAGGGTGCCGAACACGGTGTCAATGCATTCTTCCCTGCCGCCGGAAGCCTGATTGATGTTGGAGTCAGATACCGGGGAAAGGGAAAAATCCACAGTCCAGTTTTTCCGGCGGCGTATAGCGTC
>JAIRTI010000112.1 GCA_031255035.1 Desulfovibrio sp. | reverse complement strand
AAAGGCCGAGCGCCGGGCTTTTTTCGCTCCCTTCGTCCGTCTGGAGGCGACGCTGGTTTTTTTCGAGCGCAAGGACCGCCTGGCCGCGACGCTGTCGGCGGCCGCCGAAGCGCTGGGTCAAAGGAACGTGTGTCTTGCCAGGGAGATCACCAAGACGCATGAGGAATTTCTGTACTTGAAGCTTGGGGAGGCGGGCGATCTGCCGGAATTGCTGGGAGAGATAACGGTGATAATCGGACCGCCTCCGGCCGGCTCAAGAACCCGGCCTGAAGTCCTGGCCGCTCTCCTTGACGAGGAAAAGCGTTCGGGCGGCGGTCCCAAGGATGTGGCGCACAGGGTCAGGGAACGCTGCACAGGCTGGAGCGCCAAGGAAATATACCGTTTTTCCCGTGAGGGCGAAGGGCGCGGACCCGGCCCTGCCGGGAAATTCGCAAGCCGGTCGAGGAGCGCTATGAGTAAAAAGGAGTTGACACCTGAAATCGTTACCGGCTTGTGGGTGGAGCGTACGGTCTTTGTCCGCAACGAGCTTGGCCTGCACGCCCGGCCCGCCGCCAAGCTCGCCCAGGCGGCCCGGAGCTTTGAGGCCGGCATCCGGTTGACCTATGATGAGATGACTGTTGATGCCAAAAGCATCCTGGATATACTGTCCCTTGCCGCCGGGCGCGGCGCGGAGATCACCGTGCGCTGTGAGGGCGTGGACGCGGACCGGGCAATGGCGGCAATGGAAGTTTTTTTCGCGGAAGAGGCCGACGCCAATTATGAGCGTTCAGACTGACGGCAAATCTCGTGGACGAGCTTTGCGAGACATCTCCGGCAAACCCGGAAAGACCGGCTTTGTCGACAAGCGAGCGCTCGAATTGAGCGCTTTTTGACGGAGGCGACATGGCGCGTGCCGTGCTCCATGGAATAGCCGTCTCGACGGGCATTGCCATCGGCAAGGGGTTTTTCCTCAACCGGGGGCCCGTCAGCGTGCGTCATGAACTTGTCCCTCTGGACAATGTCGAGGCCGAGGCGGCCCGTCTTTCCGAAGCCCTGGCCCGTGTGGCGGCCGACTTTGAGCAAGCCAGGGATCAACTGCCCGCCGAGTTGAAGGGGTACATCGATCTGCTTAACTCGCACCTGCTCATCTGCACCGATCCCAAGCTGGGAGACGAAGCGGCGCGGCACATACGCGAACAGCGGATGAACGCCGAATGGGCACTGGAAGAAAGCATTACCGTCATCGTCGAATCCTTCAGCCGGTTGCCGTCGCCCTATATACGCGACCGTATTGAAGATGTGCGCATGGTGGCGGATCGCATCCTCCAGCGCATGGGCGGCAACGCGCCGCCCCCGGCCACCGGCAAGGAGCGCGGCATCCTGCTGGCCTATGACCTCACCCCGGCGGATGCCATGGGCATCGTCCCATCCAGGGTTTTTTCCTTTGCCGTGGAACAGGGCGGGAAAACGTCGCACACCGGCATTCTGGGCAGGAGCCTTCGCATCCCGGCGGTTGTCGGCGTTTCCGGCCTGGGCGACGAGGCCAGAAGCGGCGATCTGATCATCGTTGACGGCCTGAGAGGCCAGATACTGGTTGATCCCGACGAAGAGGAACTGGCGGAATACACCCAGCTTCAGGCCCAGTTTGAGGAATATGAGAAGAGCATACGCGCCCATGCCCTTCTGCCCGCCGAAACCGAGGACGGACAACGCGTCGCCGTTCTCGCCAACATTGAAAGCGCCGCCGAGGCAAAAGCCATGCTGGCTTCCGGCGGCGAGGGCGTCGGCCTGGTGCGCACGGAGTTCGGCTACATCACCCGGATCAGTCTGCCCACCGAAGAGGAGTTGTACGCGGAATACGCCGCGCTTGCGGCCGCCCTTGCCCCCCGCAAGGTGACTTTCCGCACGCTGGACCTGGGCGGCGATAAAATATTCAGCGGCCGTAAAAAACTTGACGAAATCAACCCGGCGCTGGGCATGCGCGCCATACGCTACTGCCTTCGACACCAGGATATTTTCCGCACGCAGCTTCGGGCCATTCTCCGGGCGAGCGCCCAGGGCAATGTCGCTTTGATGTTCCCGCTGATTTCCGGCCTGGGAGAACTGCGCCTGGCCAAATCAATCCTGAACGAGGCCAAGCAGGAACTGAGCGCGGACAACATCCCCTTTGACGCGGACATGCCGGTGGGCATCATGGTGGAACTGCCCGCCGCCGTGCTTGTGGCGGACGCCCTGGCCAAGGAGGTCGATTTTTTCAGCATCGGCACCAACGATCTCATCCAGTATTCCCTTGGCGTGGATCGCGGCAACCGGCACGTGGCCTATCTGAACCAGCCGCTGCACCCGGCCGTCGTGCGCTCCATCAAACAGGTGGTTGACATGGCGCACAAAGAAGGTATCTCGGTGTGCGTGTGCGGCGAAATGGCGGCGGACCCGTACTGCCTGCCGATTCTGCTCGGGATGCCGGTGGATGAGCTGTCCCTGGCCCCGCAGTCCATCCCGGCCATAAAGCATTTCATTCGCCGCAGCAGCGGCCAGAGTTGCGCCTCCCTGCTGACCCACGCGCTGTCCGCGCCCACGGTCCATTCCATAAACAACATGGCCCGTCAATCCGTGTACCGCCGTTTTCCTGAAGACGTGACCTTTTTCGTCTCCCAGCTTGATGCCGACATGTAACGCTTTGAACCGACTTTTATGAACAAGAAAACGTCCCCAGCCCTGATCGCCAAAAACAAGAAAGCCAGGCATTATTACGAGTTGCTCGAATTCGTGGAAGCGGGCATCGTTCTTACCGGGTCGGAAATGAAAAGCGTGCGCGTCGGCGCGGTGAACTTCCGCGACGCCTACGTTACTTTCAGAGCCGGAGAAGCTTTTCTCATCGGGCTGCATATCGCCCCGTACGCCAACGCCGGCTATGCCGGGCACGACCCGGATCGCGACCGGAAATTGTTGCTGCACAGGCGTCAACTGGAAACCCTGGCCGAAAAAATCCAGCAAAAGGGACTGGCCCTGGTGCCGGCCAACATGCATTTCGCTCATGGCAAAGTGAAGGTGGAACTGGCCCTGGGGCGGGGCAAAAAAATGCAGGATCAGCGCCAGGATTTAAAGAATGCGGCCGCCATGCGCGACGCCGAACGGGAAATGGCGGCGCGGCGCTAAGGCGGAGCGGCATGGGCTTGAACGAACGGGAAAAAATTCATTACGAGCTTTTGGAAGCGTTGTCCAAGGCGCGCAAGCAGGTTGAATACCTTGAGGCGGCCCTGGCGCACAACGCCGCCTTTCTCGGCGCCGGCGTGGAAAGAGAGGACGCCGGGCTGTATACGGAGGC
>JAIRTI010000105.1 GCA_031255035.1 Desulfovibrio sp. | reverse complement strand
GACTCACGGGGCGCATGCGCCCGGCCGTCGTCGGCCGGAGCGCCGGCAAGGGCCGGGCTGTCGGTGTGGAAGTCCTGCAAGGACATCATCATGGCCTCGGCCACGTCTTTTCCCTGGAGTTGCACGCCGTCCGGCAGTTCCAGCGTGAAATCCCCGTTCCGGGCGACGACGAAAAAATCGTGAAGCACAATCCGGGCCGCGTCGTCAAAGAGTATGCCCATATCATCGCCCTGCTGCTCGAAAGACACGCTGTCCGGGTAAAAAGCCAGCGAATAGACCCTATGCGTCTGCATGCGGATTTCGCTGCTTTCTCCGGCGTCCGGCTTGAGCACCGATATAGGCTGGACAGAGACTTTCTCGGCCATACGCACCCCGAGGGCGCGTCAGAGCGCCGTTCGTCAAAAAACAGGACGGCCGCCGGAGGCGCGCCTTTGCAAAATCTATGAGCTTTGCCAACAAGCCAGACCCAAGGCGTCCCGCCCCGGCGGGCGATACAAGGCATCTACCAGAAAGCGGGGCCGGCGCCAAGGCGCATGGCGCAGAACAAAAAGACCGGGTGACGGGAGTGGCGCCATGTTGATACGCGCAGCCGGAACCCCTCAGTTTGGGTTCCGGCGACACGTATCAACAAGGCACAACGATCAGCCGCCCAATCGCCGGGTCCAGGTACGAAGCTGGGGCCGGCAAGGCTCTGGCGGGTGTGGGCGGCGCCCACACGCGATCAAATCGGCTTCGACAAAATCAGAATTGCCGCCGGCGCAACTTTCCCCTTGGCAGGCGGTGGAAATCCTCTTAGGGTGGGCGTGCGCCGTTTTTCGGGCGCGCATATCTTTACGGGAGACGCCATGGATATTCGTTTTCTGGGCGCGGCCCAGACCGTTACCGGTTCCTGTTACGTCATCGAAACCGCCGGCAAACGCTTCGCCGTGGATTGCGGCATGCACCAGGGCAACGCCACCATTGAAAAACGCAACTTCAGCACGGCCCCCTACAAGGCGGACGCACTGGATTTCATCCTGCTGACCCACGCCCATATCGACCACAGCGGCCTTCTGCCGCGCATGTGCAAAGAGGGCTTCACCGGCCCTGTTTACTGCACCGAGCCCACGGTCGACCTGCTCAATATCATGCTCCTCGACAGCGCCCACATCCAGGAAATGGAGGCCGAATGGGCCAACCGCAAGTACGCGCGCGGAGGCAGAGCTTCCGTTGATGCCCTGTACGCCACGGATGACGCCGTCGCCGCAGCCAGGCGCCTGTCGCCGCTGCGCTACGGAGAATGGATAAAGCCCGCGCCCGGAATTGCCGCGCGCTTTTATGACGCCGGGCACATCCTGGGCTCGTCCTTTCTTGAGCTTGAAATCAACGGCGACGCCAACCGCACTAGGCTTGTTTTCTCGGGGGACCTGGGCAGGCCCGATTCCCTGATCGTGGAAGACCCGGCCCGGCCGGACATGGAACCGGTGGATTATCTGTTCCTTGAGTCCACCTACGGCGATCGCGATCACAAAAACGAAGGCGGCAGCCGCGATGAACTGGCCGAAGCCATCAACCACAGCATCGCCAACGGCCAGAAGACCATCATCCCCGCCTTCGCCGTGGAACGCACCCAGGAAATCATATACAGCCTGTTCCTGTTGCAAAAAGAAGGCAAGATACCGGGGAACCTTCCCGTGTATGTGGACAGCCCCATGGCGATCCGGGCCACCGAAGTCTTCCGCCGCCATCAGAGCTATTTTGACAGCGCCGCCCGGAACCTCGTCAGGGCGGGCGAAGACCCCCTCAGCCTGCCCGGCCTGAAATACACCCTTGACGTGAAGGACTCGCAGGCCATCAATCTACAGGAAGGACCGGCCGTGGTCATTTCCGCCAGCGGCATGTGCAATGCCGGGCGCATCAAACACCATCTGCGCCATAACCTGTGGCGAAAAGGGGCCAGCATCGTATTCGTCGGTTTCCAGGCCGTGGGCACGCCGGGCCGAAAAATCGTGGACGGCGCGAAAAACATCACCATGCTCGGGGACGATGTCGAAGTCGCCGCCAAAATATGGACTATCGGCGGTTTTTCGGGCCACGCCGGGCAACAGCAGCTCCTGGACTGGACGGCGCATTTCGCGCATCCGGAGTTGAAAGTCTTTCTGGTGCACGGCGAGGAAAAGGCCCAGCACATCCTTGCCGGACTTCTGCGCGAACGGTTCGAACTTGAGGTCGGCATCCCCCACTACCTGGAAACCCTGACCCTTCAGCCGGGCAAAGCTCCGCGAGTCAGCCTCGACGCGCAGGATGCGGCCATCGGCGATCTTGTGCCGCGCAATATCAACTGGAACGTGCTGCTGGAAGACAGCGAAGCCAAACTGGCCCAGCTTCGCGCCGCTCTGGCCGCCCCGTCCGGCCGCCCCTGGGCGGACCAGATGGAAATCCAGGAGCGGATTCTGGAGATCAACAAGCGCATGCTGCAAATCGTCGCCGGGCTTTAGCGGGAATGCCTCCGGTGGCCAAAGGGGCGCTGCCCCTTTGGAATCCCCGCCGGGGGAAATGATTTCCCCCGGACCCCCTCAATTGGGTCACGACGCGAGGTACTAAAAATTGGGGGGTCCAGGGGAATCATTCACCTGGCGGAGTAAGGCGGCGCCCGCATGCGATCATGCTGGCTTTTTGCAGCAATTCTCATTATGAGCCTTTTTGCGGCACCCCATTCGCCAACTGTGAAAGGCAATGCCTCCGGCGGGGGGGGGGGGGGGGGGGGGGGGGGGGGGGGGGGGGGGGGGGGGCGGGGGGGGGGGCGGGGCCGGGGCCGGGCGGGGCGGCGGGGGCGCCGCCCCGGCCCGCCCCCCCC
>JAIRTI010000080.1 GCA_031255035.1 Desulfovibrio sp. | reverse complement strand
CCCCCCCCCCCCCCCCCCCCCCCCCCCCCCCCCCCCCCCCCCCCCCCCCCCCCCCCCCCCCCCCCCCCCCCCCCCCCCCCGCCGGAGGCATTGCCTTTCACAGTTGGCCGCAAAAAGGCTCATAATGAGAATTGCTGCATCAGTAGGCTTTGCTCCGGTCCGTGCGCCTGTCCATCTCGGCGTGGTAGACGCGGCCGATATCGGCGCTCTGCTCCCGCACCCAGGTCGAAAGCGCGGCGCCGCCGGCGGCTTCGGCGCCCGGAACGTGCAGCATGCCCGCCATAAGAGCCGTGATTTCGTCTTCGCTGACGAACACGTCATCCACCAGCAGGCCAATGGCCTTGCAGGCCATAAGCGCGGCTTTGGGCGAAAGCCTGACGTAGCGCCGTTTTTTTCCCAGAGCGTCGGCAATAAGCGCAACAATATCCTTGTAGCGCAGGTCCTCTGGACCCAGGGCGTTGACCGTGGCGATCTCGCGGCTTTTTCCCTGTTCGGCCATCAGGGCGGCCATGTCGTCAACGTGGATCGGGCGGATGAAATATTCGCCGTCGCCGAACAGTCCGAAAACCGGAAAACGGCGAAGGGCCCAGGCGATGTTGTTGATAAGGATGTCTTCGGGCCCGAACAGCACGGCCGGGCGCAGCACCGCGTAATTGAGCCCCGAGGCGGCCAGGGCTTTTTCCAGGTGTCCCTTGGCGCTGAAATAATCCCAGGGGGATTCGGTATCGGCGTTGGCAATGCTGACGTGCACCACCCGTTCCACGCCGGCCGCCCTGGCCGCTTCTAAAAGCGTCAGGGTATTGCGCACCGCCTGCGTATAGGAAAAACGCGGGTGCTTGAAGCGTACCCAGTAGGTGTTGTAGAGCACGGACACGTCCGCCAGAGACGCGCTCAAGGCCTTCACGTCGCCGAAATCGAGAGGCCGGGCTTCAACCGCTCCGGCAAAGGGGTCCGGGCGCTGGGGCGAATTGGTCAGGGTCACCACCCGCTCGCCCGCGTCCAGCAGACGCCGCGCCAGGTATTTGCCGGAAAAGCCGAAAGCCCCGGTCACCGCGTGCGCGTTTTTTTCCGCCGGTCCAGGCATCGTCTCGGTCATAGTTCACCTGTCGTCTTGTTTGTCATGCAATTCTCATTTGGATGAAGCCGGCCAGTTTGCATGTGGGCGCGCCGCCCACAGCGCCAGGCCGCCGGCCCCAGTTCCGTCCCTGGGCCCGGCGATTGGGGGACTGAAGTGGTGCCCCCTGTTGATGCGTGCAGCCGGAACCCAACTGAGGGGGTCCGGGGGAAATCAGTGTTTCCTTAATCCGCCAGACTGAGGGGGTCCGGGGGAAATCAGTGTTTCCTTAATCCGCCAGGCCGAGACGGCGTCCCATTTCCTTGGCGGCCACCCGGCCGGCGCCCATGGCCAGGATGACCGTGGCCGCGCCCGAGACTATGTCGCCGCCGGCGAAAACATTGGGGATGGTGGTTTCGCCGTGCTCGTCCACTTTGATGTAGCCCCACTTGTTCAGGGTCAGGCCGGGAGTCGATTCCAGCAGTATCGGGTTCGCGCCCGTGCCCACGGCGATGATCGCCAGGTCGGTTTGCAGGGCGTAGGTCGAGTCTTTTATGGGCACGGGCCGTTGCCTGCCGGAGTCGTCGGGCGGCCCCAGTTCCATGCGCTGGAGTTCAACCGCGGTGAGCCGGCCTTCCTGGTTGCCCATGAAGCGCACCGGCGCACTGAGCAGCTCAAACTTGATGCCTTCCTCTTCCGCGTGTTCGACTTCCTCAAGCCTGGCCGGCAGTTCGGCCCTGGTGCGGCGGTAGACGATTTTCACGGAGCGGGCGCCCAGGCGCAGGGCGGTGCGGGCCGCGTCCATGGCGACGTTGCCGCCGCCGTACACCGTTACTCTTTTGCCGGGGAATATCGGGGTGTCGTAATTGGGGAAATCATAGGCCCGGCCAAGGTTGGCGCGGGTCAGGTATTCGTTGGCGGAAAAAACGCCCGTGAAGTTTTCGCCGGGGATGCCGAGGAACTTGGGCAGGCCCGCGCCCACGCCGATGAATACGGACCTGAAGCCATCGTCAAACAAGTCTTTGATCTGAAAGGTCTTGCCCGCCACCTGGTTGGTGACGAACTGCACGCCCACCTGGCGCAGCATGTTGATTTCCGTGCCGACGATTTCGTTTTTGGGCAGCCGGAACTCGGGGATGCCGTAGACCAGAACTCCGCCCAGTTCGTGCAGGGCCTCAAAAACCGTCACGGCCACGCCCTTGGCCGCGAGGTAGCCGGCCACGGTAAGCGACGAGGGGCCGGAACCGATGCAGGCCACTTTGAGATCCGGGTTGGTCAGGTTGCATTTATCGTTGCCGATGAGGTACTGGCAGGCGCTGGAGGCCAGGTAGGCGTCGGCCACAAAGCGCTCCAGCCGGCCGATGGCGATGGGCTGCCCCTTGGCGTTCAACACACATTTGCCCTCGCACTGGATTTCCTGGGGACAGACGCGCCCGCACACGGCCGGGAGGCTGTTGGTCCGCTTGATGACGCTGTAGGCCTTGCGCAGCCGGCCTTCGGCCAGTTGCTTGATGAAGTCTTTAATCGGCACTTCAACGGGACAGCCTTTCACGCACAAGGGCTTTTTGCATTGCAGACAGCGGCGGGCCTCTTCCAGAGCCATGCCCGGCGAATAGCCGAGAGCCACTTCGCGAAAGTTCAGCACGCGCGTCTTGGGCGGCTGGCAGGGCATGTCCACGCGCTTGGCCACGGCTTTTTTCGGCTTTCTGGCGTCCTGCGCCTTTTCCAGGCACTCGCAATAGTCTTCGTAAGAGCGTTTTTCCTGGTCGCGAAAGGCGGCGAGCCGCTGCCGCAGGCGCGGGAAATCAACAAGATAGCCGTCAAACTCCGGGCCGTCGACGCAGGTGAACTTCGTCTCCTCGCCGACGCGCACCCGGCAGGCACCGCACATGCCTATGCCGTCCACCATGATGGAGTTGAGGCTGACGGTAATGGGCACGTTGAAGGGCTTGGCGGTTTCCACGCAGGCGGCCATCATGGGCACCGGACCGATAGCCACCACCTCGCGCACGGCTTTGTCCTTTTTAAGCCGCTGGCTCAGGACCTCGGTTACCAGACCCTGGAAGCCGATGCTGCCGTCGTCCGATGAAATAAGCACTTCGGGACAGAAGGCGGAAAGCTCGTCCTTGTACAGGAGCAGATCCTTGTTGCGCGCGCCGATAATGGCGACCACGTGATTGCCGGCGGCGTGGTGGCCCTTGGCGATATGGTGCATGGCGGCGATGCCCGTGCCGCCGCCGACACAGACCACCGTGCCCACGCGCCGGATATCGGTGTTTTTGCCGAGAGGCCCGCACAGGTCGAGGATGCAGTCGCCTTCCTTCAATTGTTCCAGCCGGGCCGTGGTCTTGCCGAGCACAAGATAGACGATGGTGATGGTTCCGGCCTCTGGGTCGGTATCGGCAATGGTCAGGGGAATGCGCTCGCCGTTCTCATCCACGCGCAGAATGACGAAGTTGCCGGGCCTGGCCGAGGCGGCGATGTGCGGCGCGTGCAGCACAAGGCGGCTGGTCTTGCCGGGAATGAGGGAATCCTTGCGGACAATGGGGGAAGACATCTGTGGCGCCTCCATGGCATAGGTGTGGACCGCCGCGACGGTCCGGCTGTTCAGCGGAAGCCGAGTTCTTTAGCCAGCAGCGGGTAGCGGCTGAGGCCCCGCTCCCAGATCACGTTCTGCACGTGCCACCAGTCCATGTCCGGCATGACGTGGCGGACGCGTCTGGCCCATGTGGCCAGGGTGTCGTCCGACTTGTCCCCGTTTTCCAGAGCGGTGATCACGGCGTTTTCCACCAGGGTGGTGGCAAGGGCCTTGGCCCGTTTTGAAAAGTGCAGGCTGAGAAAAACCTCCACCTGCCGCCGCTGCTCGTCCGACAGGATGTTGCCGTACATGCATTCGACCACCAGATAGGGAATGATGCCGAACCAGTAGCCGGGCCGGGTAAGGTCGCGCTGGGCTTCGCTCCACGGCCGCGCCAACGAGGCCGCGTGCGCGGCCACGCCCAGAAGTTCGGGCCGGTGGAACTCTTCCCATTGTTCCAGGCTGCAACTGACAAGATAGTCCCGCAGGGGCGCGGAAAGTTCCGCCACGCGGCGGGTGTTTTCACTTTGCGAGTGCTCGTGCCGGATGCGGATTTCAGTTTCGGACAGCGGCCTGAAAGGTCTGCCCGGCACATGGCATTTGCTGTACGGCCGGATGTGAAAGGCGTAGCGCGAACCCGTGGTTTCGTGCCGGGCGCGGATAAGCGCGCTGCCCGTCTGGCAGTCGTCGCCGTTTTTTTCAGGATACAGTTCCACGCTGACCTCGGGCCAGTCGCAACGGCTGGTCCGGCCGGGTTCCGGACGCCGGCCGGCCGCTTCCTCCAGCACCCAGGCCAAAAGACACAAGGTGGCGGCATCGTTCCGGCGGGGCAGCACCTCTTTGGTAAAAACGTCTTCCCCGCTTCCGGCTTCGGGATCGTTGGATACGGCCGCGCGCAGAGCCTCAAGCATGGCCGGTTTCAGGTCCGGGCCGCCGCTTTCCAGCACCAGATCCGTGGCGCGCAGGGCGAAGGTCAGGCCGTTTTCCGGCTCGATCCTGGCGATATCGTCAAAGAACCAAGCGCAACTGGCAAAGGCGGCCAGAGATTGCTCCTGCATCGAAAGCAGCTTCCAGGCCTTGTCGTGGCAGGCGGGCGGGCCGCTGAACCACCGGGCCGCGAAGCCTTCGCTCTTGTCCGGGTCGGCCAGCACCTCGCCATAGGCCATGAGAGCCCCGGCGGGGTCGGCAAAGCAGTCCTTGGCGACATCGGCAAAGTGCTTTTTGACCCCGGCGCGCATGATGTCAAGGGCCTTGCGCAAGGGGCCCCGCCAGATCTGGTTCCAGCCCGGATGCCCGCCGTCCGAGCAGCCGCAGTTGCCGCGCCAGCGCTCAATGCCGTGGGCGCAGCTCCATGAGGAGGGTTCGTGCAGTTCCACCTCGCGGATGGGCGGGTTGGCGGCGATAAAGGAGGTCAGGTTGGTCAGGCGCAGGCCGTCCCGGTGGGCGTGGCCCTGGGCCAGCGCATAGGCCAGAGCCATTTCGCCGAAGGTGAAGTGGTGGCCGTAGGTTTCGCCGTCCGTGGCAATGGTGAGCAGAGGCGAGGCCCCGCCGCACGCCGTCAGGGCACCGGCCTCGGAGGCGATGCGTTGCCAGAAGTTTTCGCCGTTGCGCAAAAGTCCTTCAAAGGCGATGCTTTGGGAAAGGCGGCCGTGATAGAACAGGGCCGTCACGGACGCCCCCGAAGGAAGGGCTATTTTGTAGCTTTCCCCGATGTTCAGCGACATTTCCGTCACGGGCGTGCGCTGGCCGTTCTGCACCACGGCCCTGGCCTGCCTCGGCGCCAGAAGCACAAAGCGGATGCCCTGCTCGGCAAGGCTTTCCAGGGTAGGGGTATCCACGGCGCATTCCGAAAGCCACATCCCTTCGGGCTCGCGCCCGAACCAGTGGCGGAAGTCAGCAATGGCCCAGCGGATTTCCAGGGCCCGGTCCTCGGCGTCCGCCAAGGGCATGATCACGTGGTGGTATACCTGGGCCAGGGCGTTGCCGTGGCCCCAGCGGGCCAGGCTGTTGGCGTCGCCCCGGCGCATGCGCTCAAGCGTTTTCGGAGCGGCCTCGCGCATCCATTTCAACAGCGTGGGCCCGGCATTGAAGCTGATCCACTCGTAGCAGTTCAGGATGTCCGTGATATGCCCCTCGGCATCCAGACGCCGGGCAAAAGCCAGCGGCGCGTAGCTTTCCCGCAGAATCCGTTCGTTCCAGTTGAGCATGGGCGCGGCGCTGTTTTCGGCAAGAACGGCACCAAGCCATGGGTCTTCACGCGGAGGCTGATAGAAGTGCCCGTGGATGCATAAAGAAACCGCCATAAAAGCTCCTCCCGCCAACGGCGCCGCTCGGCGGCGCTGATCATTGCCCGTTCATCATGACACGGCGAGGCAGCATAGCACAGAACCCCTTGCGGGTAAATCAGAATCCAGTCATTCCAGCAATTCTAAATTTTGTCGAAGCCAATTTGATCGCATGTGGGCTCTGCCCACAGCGCCAGGCCGCCGGCCCCAGCTTCGTACCTGGACCCGGCGATTGGGCGGCTGATCGTTGTGCCTTGTTGATACGTGTCGCCGGAACCCAACTGAGGGGGTCCGGGGGAAATCATTTCCCCCGGCGGGGTCCGGGGCAGCGCCCCGGCCGCCGGAGGCATTGCCTTT